>JAFAUE010000418.1 GCA_019243475.1 Acidobacteriota bacterium
AAGGTAATCGGCGCCTAATTGTCGATCTCGTTGCGGACAGGGAACCGGTGTGAGCGCTGCTGCAGCTCTATCAATCAGTCTGGAGAAGACATGAACGCGAAGGAATTCTTCCTCAAATACTGGGACAAAGAAGCTCCGGCTACACGCAAAGTTCTGGAACGCATCCCCGAGAACTCTAACTACCGACCCGACCCGAAATCGCGAACCGCGCGCGAAATTGCCTGGTTGCTGGTGCGCGAGGAGATCGTGCTGGCCGAGGGATTGGCGAAAGGACAGTTGGAATGGGCCGAGGTGCCGGCTCCAGCGACGATGAAGGAAGTGCTCGCCACCTACAATCGCGAGCACGACAACATCACCAAGAAGCTCCATGCGCTTGACGCAAGCAAATGGGAGGCGCGAGTGCCTTTCGTGATGGGCGGCCAGACATTCATGAACGAGCCGGGCTACGAGAACGCCTGGGGCTTCTTACTCGACGCAATCCATCATCGCGGCCAAATCACGACCTACCTGCGAGCGATGGGGTCCACCGTCCCGCAAATCTACGGCCCCAGTGCCGACGAGCCTATGTAAAGAGGGCTGTTCCCCAGTCAGACTCTCTCGATTGCGATGGAATTCAGGGTCACGTCCTGTGCCGGCCGATCTTGAGAGTTGCGCTTGACGTTCGTGATCGAATTCACTACATCCTGGCCTTCGACTACTTCTCCAAAAATCGTGTGGTTGCCAGTGAGCCAATCGGTCGGAGCTACCGTGATGAAGAACTGGCTGCCGTTGGTGTTGGGACCGGAGTTGGCCATAGCCAGCTTGCCCGCCTTGTCGAATTTGTGAGGCGAGCCTTTGGTTTCGTCGGCGAATTTGTAGCCCGGTCCGCCCATGCCGGTGCCGCTCGGATCGCCGCCCTGAATCATGAACTTCGGAATCACGCGATGAAAGATGGTGCCGTTGTATAACGGGCCTGGACCTTTCTTGCCGCTCACTCCATCCTTCCAGTCGCGTTTGCCTTCCGCGAGATCGATGAAATTCTTTACTGTATTTGGAGCTTCCTTCTCGAAGAGCCGACAAACGATCTTTCCCATGTTGGTATCGAAGACTGCGTAGGTTCCGGGCTGACGGGCCATGTATGTCCTTTCTGCGGGCAATGGGTAAAGGGTTAGTCTAAAGGAAAAGCTCCTAAGCTGCTGAGCTGCTAAGCTCAACTTCAGCGCTGTCTTTCATCCCGCCTCCACTCATTCATGCAGCTTCCCCAAGCACTTGCGGCAGCCGTTCAGGAAATAACCAGCAGTTTCTCGGGCTCGGATTTAACGTGCGCCGCCAGCGAGCTTACGGGCGCTTATCGCGGTCAGCGACGAGGTCGGCCGCAGCTCGATGATCTACATCGCGCTGCTTACCTGGTGACTCGACTGCCGGCCACGTACGCTGTGCTCGCGCGCATCCTTCATGAATGCCGGCAAACCTTTTTCCAGTTGCAGATTGACAGCCTTCTCGACCTTGGCTCCGGACCCGGAACCGCGCTTTGGGCTACGGCGGCGGCGTTTCCCGAATTGAAACAAGCTACTTTGCTCGAAAACAGCTCTCCGTGGATTGAAATCGGAAAACGTCTCGCCGCGTCATCAAACCACGCCGCGATTCGCGGGACAGATTGGAAACTCGGCAGTGTGACCGATCAACTGCCGAAGGAAAGCTTCGATCTGGTTACGATCTTGTATGTGCTGAACGAGCTGAACACCGAACAGCGACTCAGCACGGTAGAAGCAGCTTGGCAACGCACGACCAAGCTGCTGGTGATCGTAGAACCTGGAACGCCCGCCGGCTTCCTTAACATCAGAGCGCTGCGGAAGGTGCTCATAGTGAAGAGTGCGAATATCGTCGCGCCGTGTCCGCATTCCCTCGAGTGTCCAATGTCAGGAAATAACTGGTGCCATTTCGCAGAGCGCCTACCGCGCGGGCAAGAGCATCGCCTGCTCAAGAATGCGACGCTTGGATATGAAGACGAGAAATATTCATACGTAGCGTTTTCGCGCGAGCCAGTCTCTTTGCCGGATGCGCGGATCCTGAGGCATCCGCGAAAGCACTCAGGCCATGTGGAGCTTGAATTGTGTACAGTTGGCGGTCTGAAAAGCGAGACAGTCTCTCGCAAACAAGGTGCACTCTACAAGCGAGCGAGGAAAGCAGAGTGGGGCGACAACTTGTGAGGTCGTCGCCCCGCTGAGAGTTCAGTATTTCGGCATTTTGGGATCGACACGATCCGCCCATGCCAAAATTCCACCTGCAAGGTTCTTCACTTTGCGGAAGCCTGCCTGGCGAAGGAAATCAACCGCTTTACCGCTCCGGACACCGGAGCGGCAATGCGCGACGATCTCTCTGCTGGAGTCTAGCTCGTTCATGCGCTTCGGCAAATCTCCGAGTGGAATGAGCTGGCCATTCAGATTGCATATCTGATATTCGTGCGGCTCGCGGACATCGAGAACAAAAATGTCCTCGCCGGCATCGAGCCGACGCTTCAGCTCTTCCGGTTGAATTTCCGGGACACTCACCGATGCCGGAGCCTCTTCACCGCGAATGCCGCAGAACTCCTGATAATCGATGAGTTCATGGATCGTGCGGTTTGGTCCGCAAACCGGGCACTCGGGATTCTTGCGCAGCTTGAGCTCGCGGAAGCGCATGCCCAACGCGTCGACCAGCAGCAGACGTCCTACAAGCGGGTCGCCGTTGCCAAGGATGAGCTTGATCGTCTCCGTTGCCTGAATTATCCCGACCAAGCCCGGAAGTATGCCGAGCACGCCGCCCTCGGCACATGAAGGAACAAGGCCTGGCGGCGGGGGTTCAGGATAGAGGCAGCGATAGCACGGACCGTCTTTCATTCCGAAGACACTCGCTTGACCTTCAAAACGGAAGATCGAGCCATATACGTTGGGCTTGCCGCTCAACACGCAGGCGTCGTTCACGAGATATCGCGTGGGAAAATTGTCGGTGCCGTCGACCACAATGTCGAAGTCTTCGAAGATGCGAAGCGCGTTGTCGCTGCTGAGTCGAGTTTCAAATCGGACCACGTCCACATACGGATTGATCGATTCGATCTTCTCCGCCGCGGAATCAAGCTTCTTGCGTCCAACGTCGGCGGTGGAGTGGATGATTTGGCGCTGTAGATTCGTAAAATCGACTACGTCGAAGTCCACCAATCCTAGAGTGCCAACGCCTGCAGCTGCGAGATACAGCGCTAGCGGCGAGCCCAGCCCTCCCGTGCCGATGCAGAGCACGCGCGCAGCCTTCAGCTTCTGCTGACCTTCGAGTCCCACTTCGGGCATGATGAGATGCCGCGAGTAGCGGAGAATCTCGTCTTTGCTTAATGCGTTCGATACCAGGGTTGAAGTTGCCATGAAATGTTAGTTGTTCGCGTTTCGAAATGTTCGAATTTCGTGATTGCGGCGAGTTGCGAGCGAATCGCAAGATCGCAAAATCACAAAATGCAATTGCCTCCGGCAATGGACGGGATAATCGTTAACTGGTCTCCATTCTTCACCGGAGTTTGTTCCTTTTCCGACAGATAACGCACGTCTTCGTCGTTAAGGTAAATGTTCACGAAGGCGCGCAGCTTGCCATCGTCGGTATACAAGTGCCGCTTCAAATCGGGATGCGAGGAGACGAGCTCGCTCAATGCGCCGGCGATCGTCGAAGCTTGCACTTCGACGGCGTCCTGTTTTCCCGCATACTGCCGCAGCGGCGTTGGAATGAAGATTTTCATAGGAATTTGGGTTGTACCTGCGATCATGTCCTTTGCTCTCCTAATTGTTTTTCGTGCACGTACGCCGCAATGTGGCAGGTGAGTCTTCTATAGATGACCCCAATCACCCCGCCGCTTCATTCAATGCCGCCGTCTCCGTAACCACCACTTTTTCGTCCTCAAAACGCTTGCTTTCTTCCGTTTCGCCCGCGAGAAAGAATGAGTTCGTGATCTTCGCTTCACCGCGGTCCACACTGGTAATCACGTAAGAGCAGCCGATCCAGTGCGCTTCGGCAAAGTCGGTCTGTGACCAGCGCGCTGGATGGTCAGGATGGGAATGATAGAAGCCGACGATTTCCAGGCCTTCTTCCCGCGCCTGCCGCTGCACCCGCACCAACTCTTGCGGCGCAATGTGATAACGATTGTGCGGCGAATCGGACCGCGTGTTGCCGCAGCGCACGGTTTTGCTCGCGACCCGTCCTTGATCGTCCGGATGACCAAGAAGCACGCCACAGCACTCGTGCGGATACGTTTCCTCGCCGTGGCGGCGGACCGCGTCGTATTCGAATTTGCCCATCTTCAGCATCGTCTGCGGGATCTGACGGACGAACGGGTCACTAAGGACTTGCCGCAAGTTCAGCAGATCGCTTGAATCACACCAGTTCCTCTATTCCTCCCACAGCCTTTCACTCAAGTACTTATCGGCCGAGTCGCACAGCACGGTCACGATTACCGCCTCATCATGATCGCGAACCCACCCGCTTTTCTCAAGGCGACGCGCCACTTCAAGGGCTCCGACTACCGCGGCTCCTGAGGAAATCCCCACCAGCATTCCCTCGTCGCGTGCCAGGCGTTTCAGCATTGCGTACGCATCTTCCGTCGAGATTCCATGGTCTTCGTCTGCGAGTGACTGATCGTAGATCTTCGGCACGATCGCGCTCGCCATGTGCTTTAGGCCTTCAAGGCCATGGAAGGGAGAGTCTGGCTGAAGGGAAATGCATTGAATAGTAGGGTTCAGCTCGCGCAGTCGGCGGGTGCAGCCGACGAAGGTTCCGCTGGTGCCAAGCGTCGCGACAAAGTGCGTGATACGGCCTTCCGTCTGCCGCCAGATCTCATTCGCTGTGGTGTTGTAATGAGCTTGCCAGTTGGCGTCGTTCGAGTATTGATCGGCGTAGAAGTACTTTTCCGGAAAAGCAGAGTAAAGCTCTTGAGCCTTGCGAATGGCACCGTCCGAGCCATCGCTTGCGTCCGTGAAGGTGACCTTCGCGCCATAGGCCTGCAGAATGCGTTTACGCTCGAGTGAAACGTTCGACGGCATGCAGAGCTCGACCGGAAATCCCTCGGAGGCGGCAATCATCGCGTAAGCAATGCCAGTGTTGCCGCTCGTGGCATCCAGCAGAGTCTTGCCTGTCCTGAGCTGCCCGCTTCGTTGAGCTTCCCTGACAATATTGAGCGCCGGACGATCCTTTACCGATCCCCCGGGATTGACCCACTCGGCCTTTCCAAGAATCTGCACACCGGGAACTTCGGCCCCGATGCGATCAAGGCGCAGCAAAGGTGTGTTGCCGACACGCTCAAGCTGCTTGTTTCCAAGCGCTTGCAGCTGCCGTCCTGAGGTCACTTTTAACGTCCCTGCACTCACGTAATTTGCTCTCGTCCTCAGTCGTATGCGAAAGTAACCGCTTGCCGCTCCAAAAACGTCGATATGAGAAGATGGCGGAGGATGGCGCGGCGAAGGCAACAAACCGGCTGGCTTGGCTATCTACAGCAAAGCAAGCGGAATCCCGAGCTCCCGTAGCTAGCTGGATGTAGGCGAGCCGGAGCGGGAAGAGACCACGAGAATGGCAGAACAACTTCAGGCTGTTTCATACGAAGACGCGCTTGCCTGGCTGCGCAATCACCAATTCGATGTTCTGGACGCGCCTGGCGTTTCAAATCGTGTCTTCCTCAAGAAATACGGAGTTTCCGCCGCGATCCAGCGCGATCAGGAGGGTGGCGTTCGGCTATTCGCTAAGCCCGGCTACCTGATCAGCGGGGAAATCGCCCGTTTAGTGGACAAAGGGTATCAAAAGTTCCTGAAGACCACAAAGGCCGAGATCCCGGCCACCGCCGACCATCTGAAGGCTATCCACAATTTTTCTGAAGAATTGAAGGAAGCGACCGGCTCGATCAGCCTCTACAACGAAGGCCTTGGGACCGTAAGCGACCGCTACGTGTATGACCGAGTGACCGACCGCGACGAGCCTGAAGTGATGCGTCCCGTGCGCCCTTGGGAAGCAAAGAAAGCGAAGTCCAACAAGAAGAAGCAGTAGGCTGGCTGAAGTTTACCGGGCGAATTGAACGGTTACATGTCCCCCGTAAGGCAGATGCGATCCGGGTGAAGGCGTCTGTTGGCGCGCTACTCCCGATCCCATAACATCCACTTCGAATCCTGCTTTCTGGCTCTCTTCCACGACAGTCCGCAGCGGTTTTCCTAAAAATGACGGCACGATCCTGGCTGCGTCCATATCCAAAACAACCGTTCCTGAAGTGGGAAGCGCTTGCACATTTGCAAGCGGTTTTTCATCAACGCTTGAAGGAGTGAGTTGCTGGGTCTCGGCTTTGTAACTCGCCTCTACAACTCCGCGGGGTTGCACGGGCGTTGACTTTGCCGGCAATGAAATCGCGGCGTCTGACGCATCGCCTTCATTCTCTGCAAGCTCTTCGCCAACGCGGTCGGGCGATCCTTCGCGCGTATCCCCAGGCTTGATGGATGCCCGGAGCAGCATGCGCTGCGGATTTCTTACATCCACGTCGTGCGGCACGTCAAGATATTCCAAAACCTGTTGTGCAATCCTTCCCCAGACCGGCGCAGCGACGTCGCCGCCGTGGTGCGCACCAACCGGAGAATCGAGAATTACGACCATCGTCAGTGCAGGATTGTTCACTGGAGCGAAGCCGGAAAAAGACGCGATGTCTTTCGATCCATAGCGGTGCGTTAGGGGGTTGATCTTTTGCGCCGTTCCGGTTTTGCCCGCCGAGCTGTAGCCGTCGAGGATGGCTTTACCACCCGTGCCCTTCAGCACGACCTCTTGCAACAGCTCCCGCATCTCAGCTGCAGTCATCGACGAGATCACACGATGCTGCTGCCCGGGATGGAAGACCACCGACCGCGTGGGTCCGCCCGCCACATCGACTGAGCCAATTGTGGTTCCGGCCACTATGCGCGCAGGAGTCCAGACTCCGTCATTCGCCATGGCTGACGTCATCGAGACAAGCTGCAGCGGGGAAACGCCAATCTCCTGTCCCATGGAGATCGCGCCAATGCTCATCTTCGACCAGCGACTGACCGGTTTGGTAATGCCTCGCGTCTCGGCCGGCAGCTCAATTCCGGTCTGCGACCCAAAGCCGAAGCCGCGGATGTATCGATACATGCGCTCGTCGCCCAGCCGCAGCGCAATCTTGATGGCCCCTATGTCGCTGGACTTCTGCAGAACCTGACTGACCGTCAATAACCCAAAGGGCTTCCAGTCATGGATCGTGCGTCCGCCGAGGAAGATCTTACCCATCTGGCAGTCGAAAATTTCGTCGGGATTCGTAACTTTCTCTTCCAGTGCCGCAGCAATCGTGACCATCTTGAACGTCGAACCCGGCTCGTAAGCGTTGCTCACCGCCCGGTCTTTGAGCGAGGCGGGATTTACGCCACGGGAGCTATTCGGATTAAACGTTGGATAGTTGGCAAGAGCCAGGATTTCTCCCGTTCTGGGATTCTGGATCACAACGGTGCCAGATTCGGCGTGGGTTTTATCAATCGCCGCCTGCAGTTCTTTTTCGGCGATATGCTGGATGTCCTCGTCGATCGTGAGCACGAGGTTTTGGCCCGGGGTGGGATCTTTCTCAACACGTCCAAACCAGCGATGCCGCGCGTCCATCTGAATCAACATGCTGCCCGAGCGGCCACGCAGACGATCGTTGAATGAGCGCTCGATTCCGGCAAGACCTTCGTCGTCCATGCCGACATATCCGAGCACCTGGGCCGCCAGTTCGCTCTTCGGATAAAAGCGTTTCGGCTCTTTTTGAAAATAGATCCCTTTAAGGTTCAAGGCACGGATCCGTGTGGCGGTTTCCGCGTTGAGCTTGCGCGCGATCCAGGCAAACGAATGCGATGACTCCAGCTTCGCCAGAATCTCCTTGGGGTCGCTCTTGAGAATGCGTGACAGGAGCGCAGCTGCCGTTCCCTGATCGGGAATTTCCGACGGAACGGCGAAGATGGAGTCCACCTGGATGCTCATCGCCAGCTCGCGCCCCTTCCTGTCGTAGATGATTCCTCGGGGCGCAGCAACTTCAATTGCGCGTTGTTGCTGGCGTGCGGCTTTTTGCGTCAGAAAGCCGTATTCGACGATTTGCAGCCAGAGAAGCCGCCCGCAAATCGTGAACATCCACAGGCAGAGGAATGCCGCAAAGAGTGAGAGGCGAAGGCGGGAGGCGCTGTTAGTGGAAGCGGCCATGAGTTAAGGGAACCGAGTGATGCAGATATCGAGCCATCGGATCATCACTTGCAGGTTTGATGATCCGATGACTCGCTTTCTTCAAACGTGTGTGGTGGTTTGGTTGGTTTTCCGAATCCACCACGCGCCGGGTCGGTACTTGGCCGGCCAAACTTTTTGGGCTGAAGCGATAAGCAGCAGGCAACAGGGCGTTCAGGCTTCGCTTGGCTTATCGCCTATTGCTTATTGCCTATCGCGGCTGCTTTACTGCCAGCTTTCAACCACTTGAATCCCTGAAGCCTTTGCCATCACCGGACCTGACGTTTCGCGGCTCACTTCCAGATGCATCACCTGCCCGGCGTGCGGAGCGATGAGTCCCAAGTGCGTTGCTAGTTGCTCGATTCGCTCAGGATCGCGCAATGAAGCATCTTCCAGCTTCAACGCGCGGTTTTGCTCAAGCAGCGCGTCGCGCTCGATTTTTTGGGCCTCAATTTTGTAGCCGTATTCCAGTGAGCTCAGGTGCTGCCACGCGTACACCATACAAAGGACGAAGAGCAGCGCGACCGAGACAGAGAACATTCTCATCTCTTTCGCACGCTTCGGGTCCGCGACCTTCACCAGCCGGGAGTTGTCGATGGCCTTGTTGAAATAGATTTCCGGCGTGACGCCGCCCCAGCGCGGCATCTTTGCCGCTGGTTGCGGGCCGATGGGCTGCCACATGGCATAGCCGGCGCGGGACATTGGTTGTGTCGCCATTACGCTACTCCGACGTGATTCGTCATGTAGGAAGCGTCGAGCAGATGCGTGTGCATGAACTCCTCGATGAGTTCTTCGTCGCGACAAATGTGTGCGTCCGCTTCGACGCGCTGCACGCTCTCAATTAAGTCGTCAATTAATGTGCCCGTATACATTGTTGCCTCCTTCAATCGTGTTAAGCCGGGACAGCACCGCTTTGATGAGGAAGGTGTGCTGTGGAATTTTTCTTTCGCCCTTAAGTTCATCCGGCAGGACGATGCTGCCCGGTCAACCCCGAAAACATTTGTGATTTTGCGATTTCGCGATTTGGCGATTTCTAACTAACAAATCGACGAATTCACATCCTCACGAAATTCTTTCCGCCGCTCTCAGCTTCGCGCTGCGCGCTCGCGGATTGCGATTCAACTCTTCCGCTCCGGCGATCACCGGCTTTTTCGTCAGCAGCCGATAGACGCCCTGCCTCGCTCCCTCGCGCGTCGCGTCTTTCACAATGCGATCTTCCAGAGAGTGAAAGCTAATCACCACCAGCCTCCCGATTGAAGGGAGGAGGACCCGAGGAGCCGCTTCGAGCAGCGCCCTCAGGTCCTCTAGTTCGCGGTTTACGAAAATTCGGATTGCCTGGAAAGTCGTTGTCGCTGGATGAATGCGCCAATGTTTCATTGCCGGGAGCGCGGCCGCTACTACTTCAGCTAAGTGAGCTGTCGATCGTATCGGCCGTGCCCGGACAATGGCTCTGGCGATTCTCCGCGACCTCCTTTCCTCACCGAATTCGTAAATCACATCGCCGAGACTTCTCTCGTCGAGGTGGTTTACCACTTGATCGGCGGTTCGCTCGCTGCGCGTGTCCATGCGCATGTCGAGCGGTCCTTCCGCCTGAAAACTGAATCCGCGTGCTGAGTCGGCCAATTGCAGGGAGCTGATTCCCAAATCGGCTAGCAGACCGTCGACGCCGACCGGAGCCGTTTGGCTTCCCACTTCGGCATACGAAGCGTGAATAAGGTCAATCTTCGGCATCCCGTCGCCAAGTTCAGCAGCGAGCATGTCGAGCCGCTTGCGCGCCAACTCCAGTGCTGCAGGGTCTTTATCGAAGCCAATCAAACGTCCCTGTGGGCCGAGGCGCTTTGCGATTTCCAGCGAATGGCCGCCCAGGCCGAGGGTCGCGTCGATATAGATGCCGCCGCGCCGCACGTTCAGAAAATGGATCGCTTCTTCTAAAAGAACTGGAACATGACGTTGCTTGCCACCATCCTCGCCATGTTCGGCCTCCTGGGAGGCCTTGTTGTCTTGCACCGCTAGATACCCAGATCAGCGAGCGTCTTCTCATCCTCTGGCGTGATCGGGTTGGCTTCGAGATGCTTGCGGAACTGCTCCGCGTTCCGGACTTCCAAGTACGTCAGGTTCCCGAAGACCAGCACTTCACCTTTCACGTCCGCCGAATCGCGCAATAGTTGCGGAATCAGCAATCTTCCCTGGTTATCGATCTCGACCATCTGCCCGTAATAGTTCACACGATCGAGAAACTTCTTCTTGGCGGGATTGAAGTTCGACACCCGCGCCAGCTTTTCTTCGATCCGCTGCCACTCCTCAAAGGGATAAATCTCGGCAACCTTCCCATCGCGGCTGGTGATATAAAATTGGCCGCCACCGTAGCTTTCATCGATGGTGCGCTTGAATTCCGAAGGGACCTTGAGCCGTCCCTTTTCGTCCACGCGCGTTGGGTGATTGCCACGAAACATTGGTTAACCGTCTGTGTCCTGCTGGCTATCGCCAGCAAGGCCAAGGAGGCTGAAGCAGCGAAGATTCGGGTTCTGGAGGATTTTTCGACGTGGTTTGCCGGAGTTCTAAAGCTCATTCGCATCCGCTGCCACTCACGACCACTTCCATCCATGAACCGTACTTAACTTACCACTTTCAACCACTTTTGACCACATCCTACGCCGAAGTGGTTGGAAGTCAACGGCTTTTTTCAAGGTGGGAGTACCTGCAGAGTAAAAGCTGTGGAAAAGACAGGTGCTTGTAGGAAGCTGGATCGCCAACACTAAGGATGGTGTTTAGCGCTCAGGTTCCGGCTCTAAGCCTTTGGCTTTTTCGTAATTGGGGCGCGTAAGTGGAGAACTCCCCGCCTCAAGTCAAAATCGGCGACTTTGGCAACAACCGATCAGCCGAGGTTCGCTCGTCTCGTGGAAGGCCCGATCTGGGCTTGCCTTCTTTTGACGCTTTAAACGCGATCAGTCTTCCTCAGGGCCTGATGCCCGCCATAGGCCGTGAACCACCTAAAATCTCCCCATGCAGCTCGATGACACCATTGTCGCTGTTTCCACTCCTCCGGGACGCGGTGGCATCGGCGTAGTGCGTTTGAGCGGGGCTGAAGCTCGCCGTATTGCCGAGCCGCTGCTGCGGCTGAACCGTGCACTTGAGCCGGGACGTGCGGCTTACGGTGAACTCATCGACGTTCAGACTGGCGAGCGCATCGACGAGATTGTTGCGACTTTCTTCGCCAGTCCACATTCGTACACCACCGAGGACGTGGTCGAAATCTCCGCCCATGGTTCGCCCGTGGTGCTCGAGTACATTCTCGAAATGGCGCTCGCGCGCGGAGCTCGTCTGGCTGAGCCCGGCGAATTCACTATGCGCGGCTTTCTTCACGGCCGAATCGATCTCACCCAGGCGGAGGCGGTTCGCGACCTCATTGAGTGCCAAACGCTCTTCCAAGCTAAAGTTGCGGCGCAGCAGCTTGAGGGCGGACTCTCCCGAAGAATCAAGCCAATCAAGAAACAGCTTGTAGACCTGGTTGCTCTGCTGGAGGCCGGAATTGACTTTGCGGAAGACGATGTTTCTGTCCTGCCGGACGAGCGGATTCTTGCCGCAATCCATGAAGTTCGGCGGCCGCTTTCGACGCTAGCTGAATCGTTCGCATATGGGCGTGTGGTTCATGACGGATTCACTCTGGCGATCGTCGGTCGTCCCAATGTGGGAAAGTCGAGCCTATTCAATCGCCTGGTTCAACGCGAACGGGCGATCGTGACGGCGGTTCCGGGGACGACTCGCGACCTGGTCACGGAAACGGTCTCGCTCGCTGGTATTCCACTCCGTCTGGTCGATACGGCTGGCATCCGGTCGGCGGCAGACGAAGTTGAAGAGATCGGCATTCGCAAATCCTACGAGGCGCTGGCCGAGGCTGACCTCGTGCTCATTGTCACGGATCCTGACTCGGAACAACATGTATTGGAAGAGCGCCGGCTGCTGGAAGCGACGGCCGGACGTAAGCGGATTCTAGTGCATAACAAGTGCGACCTTGCCCGCTCCTGGTGTGCCGACTCCCTAAATGGGAATGGCGTCCCTTCAGTCGCCACCTCGGCTCTCTCAGGAGAAGGCATCGAGAAACTTCGTGAGAAAGTTCTCGGCGAAGTCATCGGCGCCGCTGGCGAACAGCAGGAGCGCGGCTTCCTGACGAACCTTCGACACCGCAAGCTGATCGAAGAATCGCTGGCCGGCCTCGATGCCGCGGAAACGGCCGTGCGCAACCGGATTCCGCATGAAATGCTGCTGATGGATCTATACAGCTCGCTAAAACCGCTCGATGCCGTCACCGGCGAAACCACAACCGACGACATCCTGAATCTGATTTTCAGTACCTTTTGTATCGGGAAGTAGGTTTGCGGCTGCAATCCGTCTTGGGACGGAGCGCAGCCAGACGCGTGAATTGATCAGAAGTGGCGTAGGGAGTGGCTCGCGGATAACATACTGCATCCGAGAGCCCGCGTGTCCCAGGCTGTACATGTCGAGGGGGTCGCCAGCCGGCAACGCAGACGCATTTTTCCGCTTAGACGTGCATTGCGCGTCGCGATTCCCCTGCTGCTGTTAGTCAGTGCAGCCTTGGTGCCGGCATGGGTCCTGCATTCGGAACATCTATCTTCGAGTGCCGCACTCGTCCTCGTGCTTGTGCTTGTGGCGGCTAGCGCTCTTTTCCTATTTCTAGAGATTTCGACGCAATCACGCACCTACGAAGAGGCGTTGCAACAGACGCGGGCCCAGTCTGCGGAGATGCAGGCTCGTGAAGCACATTTTCGCGTTCTCGCGGAAGCCATTCCTCAGCTGGTCTGGGCAGCTTCTGCCGATGGAACGCCGGACTACTTCAATCAGCGCTGGGTGGACTACACCGGGAACTCCCTGTCCTCAAGAGGCTCATGGCTCGATCATGTCCATTCCGATGACGCTGACGCTGCCCGCTCGGCGTGGGAAACCTCGCTCAATTCCGGTAAGCCGTTTTCCTGTGAGCTGCAGTTACGCAGCGCCAGCGGCGAATACCGTTGGCATCTGGCGCGCGCGCTGTCCCTTCGCGATGATAGTGGCGCGATCGTTCGCTGGCTTGGCACGTTCACTGACATCGACGATCAGAGGCGGACCGACGAAGCAATGTCGCAACTCGCGGCCATTATCGAGAACTCTGAGGACGCAATCTTCAGCAAGGATCTAGAGGGCTTTATCAAGAACTGGAATCGCGGCGCAGAAAAAATGTACGGCTACTCGCCGCGTGAGGCGATTGGAAAGAATGTTTCGATCCTGGTTCCTCCGGAGCGGCATCAGGAGTTGGGAACAATCATGTCGACGGTCCGCGGAGGTCACTCGGTGGAACACCTCGAGACTATCCGAGTGCGGAAAGACGGGAAGCCGCTGGAGGTCTCATTGGCGATCTCTCCCATTCGCGATGCTCACGGGGCGCTGGTGGGAGCATCGACCATCGCGCGCGACGTCACACAGCGCAATCGCGCCGCCGAAGCACTGCGAAAGACGGAGAAGTTGGCAGAGACCGGCCGGCTGGCGGGAGCAATTGCGCACGAGATCAATAATCCTTTGGAAGCCGTGACGCACCTGCTATATCTGCTGGAAAGGCATCCGTCGCTCAACAGCGAAGCCCGTGGATTTGCCCGCGTTGCCATGGATGAGGTGGACCGAATTGGTCACATCGCCAAACAGGCGCTGGGATTTTATCGGGAGGCTTCGTCTCCCACACAGGTCACCCTCTCCGAACTAATTGCGAATGTCGCTGAGCTGTATCGTTCGGGCGCTCAGAACAAGGGCGTGCGCCTCGAAACGGAATTGCAAACTACCGCCACCGTGCCGGCATTCCCCGGCGAAATGCGGCAGGTGTTCTCAAATCTCATCGTGAATGCCGTAGACGCCGTGCCGAGAGGCGGTATGGTGAAGGTTCGCGTCAAACACGCGCGCGACTGGAAATCGCACCGGCTCGGCATACGTGTGCTCGTCGCCGACAACGGGCCTGGAATTCCCACCGCGATCCGACCACATATTTTCGAGCCATTCTTCACCACGAAGGGCGAGCGCGGCACGGGAGTCGGTCTTTGGGTGACCGAAGGCGTCCTGCAGAAGCACAATGGAAGCATTCGCCTCAAGAGCTCGACGAACACCGCACATGGGACCACGTTCTCTGTCTTCTTACCGTATGGATAGTGAAGGGCAAAATTCCTAAGCAGCGACGTTTTCGCCAAGATGAGCATTTACGGCGTATCGAAGGACGTCTTGTACGTGATCGTTGAATGCTCGAAGGTCGGGAACCAGATTGCTCACGTCGGCGGTGAGCAAGTTCTCCTGGACCATTTCATATACCGCGCGTTCAAGTGCTCGGAACTCTTCGAACAGATCGTTAATCGAGCAGCCTTGACGGCGGCGCAGCTTTCCGTGCTCGGCGCCCTGCGAAAGGCTTGTGTCCGTCACGCCGGAACTTAAGGCCTCAGTCATTGCGGAGAGCAGATCGGGCAAGCCTTGGCGCAATGAGGTGCCGCGTGAGGCTTTCTCTTTGCAAATGAAAGAGACTGCCCGGCTAATAATCTCATCGCGGTTGTCGTCGATAATCTCTGCCACGCGTTTCAGCGGCAGGGGTTCGTGGTGTGCGCGCTGGCGCACCTTCCGTTCGATAGTCTCGATCAGCCGCTCGATCTGCGTCGGTTTTACCAGATAGTCATCTACCTGGCTGCGAATGGCCTGCAGTGCGGTCTCGAAACCTGGATAGCCAGTGAGGATGAGGGTTATGCAGTCTGGTTGCGTACGACGCATAGCACTCACAACGGTAAATCCATCGCCGGCATTGCCGATGTTCAGGTCCGAAAGCAGCACGTCGAAGCTGCGCGACTGAATCGCGGTAAGAGCTTCTGTGACCGTGGAAGCAACCTCCACGTCGTAGCCCTTCATACGCAGGATCTGTGGCAACGTGAGCCGAATGCTGGGCTCGTCGTCCACGAACAGCATTCGCAGCGGGGGCATGGTACCTCAGTGGCAGTGGGGAGAGATTGCAGCTGGCGCGCTGCACCGTTTTGTCCCGCTCTATGAGATGCAGAACGGGCTACTTTGGATAGACGGTAACCGTTACCCAACCGTTAAGATCGTTGGGGTCGTCCCGTTCGCGCAGAAACGAAGCCTCGTGCTTGCCTTCCTCGGCGGCTGGGTCAAACAGCTTCAACTCTGTGACCATGAACATTTTGTTGCCGGTGGGCGCGATGTACTCGTCATAGCTCATACCAGTCAGGAGATAGACGCGCTCGCGCCATAGGAGCATAGGTGGCCTATCTTGGCGCAGCGCGAGGATTAGCGGGTCCGCCTGCGTGGGCGCGCCGGAGGAGAACTGCGCTTCCAAACGGAACTTTTGCCCGTCCTCAAGCACGTAATCGTGGCTGATGCGCTGCGCGAGATCGCCAATGTCGCCCGGCGATGGCAGACAAACAGATCCGCCATAGAGCCGATCGACGAGATATTGCTGCTCTATGTGCGCGCCGGCGGCGAAAGCCATATCCGTAATGCCCGCAACCCAGGACCAGTTAGCGCATGGGCGTTCGGCGGCAGCCAGGTCGGTTTTAGATAGCGATACAGTCTGCTTATGCAGAATCCAGCCCGGCGGAGGCTGCTGCTTGCCTCCAAACAGGCCGAAGAAGCTTGCGTTCAGGCGTGCAGGAAGTGGCACCAGCCCCAAGGCAGTGCTTCCCAGCAACAGAAGCAATGCAATCCTGCAACCAGCTTTGAGCATGGTGCCCACTATAGCCTCGATGTGTGCGCTTGCTGTTAACCGAAGGGGTGCACAACTTTGGTGCGATTGGTCGATTGGCGCACCGCTTGTGAGGCGGAATCGAGGCGCTCAGCGCTGCAGGAGGGTCATGGTCTGCCGAAACAGCTCTTCGAAGGAATTCGACGTGCCCGTGCGTTCCACCGCGCGTTTCGCAGCCTGCTCGGCAGGACCGCGCTGATACCCGAGATTCACCAAAGCGGAAACGAGATCTTCTTCGATAGGGCTGGCCTGCGGAATTGAAGCAGCAGCTTCCATTCCTTCGAGTTTGTCGCGCAGCTCGAGGACCATGCGCTCGGCGGTCTTTTTTCCCACTCCGGGAACTCGAGTGAGAGCAGGTAAATCATTGGCTCGAAGCGCCGCAACAAGTTTGTCCGGCGCGATCCCGCTCAGAACCGTGATAGCCAGCTTTGGGCCGATGCCGCTGACGCCGATCAAACGTTCAAAGAGCTGCTTTTCGTCGCGCCGCACGAATCCATACAGCGCGAGCGTGTCTTCGCGAACGTGAGTGTGGATGTAAAGGGAGGCCTCGGCGCCATCGGCTGGCAAATGGGAAAAACTTGCAACGCTGATGGTTACCTCGTAGCCCACGCCCGCGGCCTCGAGCACAACGCGATTGGGATGTTTTTCGAGGATGCGTCCGCGCAGGAAGGCGATCATGGGAAAAGCGGCCGATTCTTAAGTGTGGTTCCCGTGACTTTTTGGCAGCTGCAGTATCGGACGTTGATCATCAGGTCGGGTTTAATCGAGATCGAAATCGCGGAGCGGCTTTCCCGTATCGGGAGCGTCCTTGGCACGCTTTACCGCTTCCTGGAATTTGC
>JAFAUE010000443.1 GCA_019243475.1 Acidobacteriota bacterium
GAAGGTGCTAGCGCTCCCCAATGTGCATTACTTCGGCCATGTGTGTGTAGCTGAGAACGGCTGCATTCCCATTCGGGAACTGCGCGAGCTTAATCCCGCGGCCATTGTCTTCGCGGTAGGCGCTCAGGGTACCAAGAAGCTCGGGCTCGAAGGCAGCTCGGCGAAAGGTGTTTATTCGGCGAAAGACTTCGTGTACTTCTACAATCAGCTTCCGCCCTATACGTCCCAGGATTTCTCAGCCGGCAAGGACGTTGCAGTAATCGGCATGGGCAACGTGGCAATCGACATCGCGCATTGGTTTCTCGTGGACGCCCCTGAGAAGCCGGAGACGGTGACGATCGTTGCGCGGCGCGGGCCATTCGAAGCCAAGTTCGACAAGAAAGAATTTGCCTTCGTGGAACATTACCTCGACCGTGAGGCCTTTCAGGCCGAGCTGGAGCGCATTCGTCCGCAGCTTGAGGCCATCGGACAGGACATCGGCAAGGTATCGGAAGACAATTTTCCCATTCTGGCAAAGCCGCGCCTTGAGCTTCCGGGAACTGGACGTCTGCTCTTTCGATTTCTGAGCTCTCCCTGTTCCATTCACACGGATGACGCAGGCCGGATTAACCGGCTTCGCGTAACCGAGAATGCGCTTGTGCAACGCGATGAAAGCGTAGCCTGCAAAGCTACGGAGCGAACCGCCGAGTTGCATGTGGACACGATGATCTTTGCCATCGGCGACGTGGCCGATCCTAATCTTGGCTTGCCCTACGGCACGGACTGCTACCTGGTAAATCCTGATACGGAAGATCCGCAGCGTGCTGCATTCGAGGTCTATGACAGCGAGCGGTGCTGTCCGATGGAGGGAATCTATGTCGTGGGATGGGCGCGAAAGGCGAGCGAGGGACTGGTGGGAATAGCGCGACACGACGGAGAGGTAGGCGCTGCGCAGGTGCTCAAGTATCTCGAACGAGTTCCGGAAAAGGAATCGATTGCGCCGGAAGAGATCAAGAGGCGGATTGAAGCCAAGGGCGTCCGCGTCGTGGACAAGGCCGATTTAGAACTTCTTGCTAAAGCAGAGAGCGAACAGGCAGCGTCGCGCGGTATTGGTTGGTTCAAGTTCTCGGAAGATGACGCGATGCTGGCAGCCATCGATGAGCAGAGGCAGCGCGCCGGAGCGCTGGTGTGAGTTCTCTGTTATGCGGCTGAAGGAGTTGGATCGCTGTCGTTGCTATCAAACAGGCGGTCAGCGAGCTCGAGCCAGCGGTGAATGATGGAGCTCTCACCGTCTTTCTTTTCTTTTTCGGTCAAATAAAAGCGCGGCTTTTCCGTCACCGGATTGCCTGCCTGACTCGGCCTGCCCCTTTGCTTCTGGCCCTTCATAGTCGGTGGCGGCGGAAGCTGGGGAGACTTACGCCGACACTTGCTTGGATGAGAGAATCTGCCGATGGTTTGTCAGTAACTCTATAGTTACGGATATCCAACGTAACCGTCATAACTTCTTGGAACCACGACAGATCGCACTCGAGCTTTTCGTGGAGGCCGGCTGACGCCCAGGGTGGCGAAGTTCGCTACGGTTAGAATGCCCAGAACCAGCATGGAATTCAGTCAGATACCTGTAATCCACGACCGGTTGGTACGCGAGTGGCATGCAGAGGAAACGGAAGCCCCGGCAACAGGATTCGATCGTCTGGTGATCGAGCAGCACCGGCAAAACTTCGCTCTGTGGCATGAGGAAGACCGCGCTCGGGCTCCGCATGCCTCGGCCGAAGAGGTTGCGCAGACCAAGCGCAGTATTGACGCACTGAATCAAGCACGCAATGACCTGATCGAGGCGATCGATCGCGAGCTGCTCGAACTGCTTGCGAAAAACGGGACTCAATTGCGAGGCGAGCTGCATTCCGAAACCCCGGGAATGATCATCGATCGTTTATCGATCCTGTCCCTGAAGATATTCCACACTCGAGAACAAACCGAGCGTAGTGACGCCACAGCCGAACACAGGGCTAGTAATCAGGAGAGGCTGAAGATTCTGCTTGCTCAAAGGCAGGATTTAGCTGAATGTCTCGATAAGCTTGGGGAGGACATTCAAGCCGGCCGGCGCTACTTCAAGCTCTATCGACAATTGAAGATGTACAACGACCCGGAGTTAAATCCCGAAATTTATGGCGCTCACAAATAGAAACTCGTAAGAGTTGACTAACGCGCGGGCGCCGGATTGTCCAAACGAACGCGCGTATGTTACTCTGCTAGAGAGACTTAAACGACTCGAAAAAATATAGGAGTGTCACCAGCTTCAGTGTTAGCTAGAGAGCGAAAACAAGACGTCATGACCCGGTTCCGCACCCACGAAAAGGACACGGGAAGCCCCGAAGTCCAGATTGCGGTGCTCAGCGAGCGAATCGGCGAGCTGACTGACCACTTTAAAACGCACAAGAAGGATCACGCCTCCCGCCGCGGTCTCCTGATGATGGTGAGCAAGCGACGTCGCCTGCTCGACTACCTCAAGAACTACGATTCCGAGCGCTACAAGGACGTTATCCAGAAACTCGGCATTCGCAAGTAACAGGATCTGGGCGGCCCATTCTCCGCACTTCTCGGCCGCATTGTCACCGGCCTAGCTGCAAGCGTCCCGCGAAGGATGGTCAGCCCTCCTGAGTGTACGCATGGATGCCTACCTTCACTCGAGGTCAGCCTGTTGGGGTCGGAGTGTGTCTCTCCGCGTCAGCGGTAGCTTCGCCGAGTGTCTTAGGACCTCACCCTTCGCTGCCCGCCGGCAGCGCTCCCAAAGAAACGAGGAATAAATGAAGCAAGATGCAAGTGTTGAGCTCGCAGGCGGCAAGCGCCTGGAGTTTGAAACCGGCCGCCTGGCCAAGCAGGCCTCCGGCGCCGCGGTAGTGAAGATCGGCGATAACGTCGTTATAGCAACGGCTGTGGCGGCGCCAAAACCGCGCGAAGGACAAGATTTCTTCCCTCTCACTGTTGACTATCGCGAATACACATACGCCGGTGGACGCATTCCCGGCGGATTCATCAAGCGCGAGGGCCGCCCGAGCGAGCGCGAGATCTTGACCGCCCGGCAGATCGATCGTCCCATTCGTCCACTTTTTCCTGAAAATTTCAAAAATGAAACCCAGGTGATCGCGTTAGTGCTCTCCGCCGACGCGGAGAACGATCCCGATGTGGTTGCGATCAACGCAGCCTCGTGCGCGCTGGCTTTGTCCGATATTCCGTTTGGTGGCCCGGTGGGCGCAGTTCGAATCGGGCTGGTGAATGGGAGCATGGTCGTGAATCCCGGTTACGCAGAAATGCGCGAGAGCCGGCTGAACATCATGGTCGTTGGCACGAAAGACGGCATCGTGATGATTGAGTCGGGCGCAAAGGAAGTGACAGAAGACCAGGTGGTGGACGCTATCGATTTCGCCCATGCTGAAATCAAGAAGATTTGCGCCACCATCAGCGATCTGGCAAAGCGGGCGGGGAAGCCCAAGCGTGAATTCCCGAAAGCGGAATCCGACGAGGCTTATTTCAAGAGCCTGAAGTCGAAGATCGGCGACAAGCTTGCCGACGCTCTTGACACCAAGAAGCACACCAAGATTGAGAGTTATACAAAGATCGACCAGATCAAGCAGGAACTGGCGTCGGCGCTGCCGGAAGGCGACGAGGCGGCGGCAGCGAAGCTCGAACACTACTACGAGTTGCTGCGCGAGCGCCTGTTCCGCGAGCAAGTCACCAAACAGCGCATTCGTCCGGATCGCCGGCAGTTCGATGAGATCCGGCCCATCAGCATTGAAGTGAGCGTTCTTCCCAGGACGCACGGCTCAGCCGTCTTTACCCGTGGTGAGACGCAGGCTCTAGTGACTACCACTTTGGGAACATCGGATGACGTGCAGCGTCTGGAAAATTTCGAAGGCGAGAAGAAAAAGAATTTCATGCTGCACTACAACTTCCCGCCGTTCTCAGTCGGAGAAACGGGACGCATGACCGGCGTAGGCCGCCGGGAAGTGGGTCACGGCGCTTTGGCAGAACGCGCGATCTCCGCCGTGCTGCCTGACGAAAATGCATGGCC
>JAFAUE010000470.1 GCA_019243475.1 Acidobacteriota bacterium
CCGGCAAGACCGATACAGGTTCTGGAAAGCTGAGCGGGAGCGACCTTCGCGTGGCTGCAGGCAGCCTTGATCGCCAGCTCCAGGGCCTGCCCGGCCGCATCATGACCGATTTTCTTGATCTTCACGGTGCCCGCGAGGCTGCTGGCAAGCACACGCTCTTCGTCGCCGATGAGACACTCGGTCTTCGTCCCGCCAGCGTCGATGCCAAGGAAGAAAGCCACCGTGTAGTTTTACCACGGGAGATTTGCGCTACCGGGAAGCGGACGCGCGGGCTCGGCCTGCGTAGATTTCCGCTCGTGACCCTACTGGGTTTTCACACGCAAGTCATGCCCCGTCATTTCCTTGGGTTGCGAGATGCCAAGCATTCCCAAAACGGTCGGCGAGATGTCCTGCAGCGCGCCTTCCGAGCGCAGGGCGAATCTCTTATCGTCATCGCTGACGACAATAAAGGGCACGGGATTGGTGGTGTGCGCCGTGTGCGGTCCTCCGGTTTGCGGATCGATTAGCATCTCGGCATTGCCGTGGTCTGCAGTGACAATGATCGATCCGCCCTTTTGCTTGATCGCCTGATAGATCCGGCCGAGACACGCGTCAACCGTCTCCACGGCTTTCACCGTGGGTTCGATTTTCCCGGAATGGCCGACCATGTCTGCATTCGCGAAGTTCACGATGAGCACCTGGAACTTGCCGCGCTCGATAGCGTCCACGACGGCATCGGCAATGCCTTCGGCGCTCATCTCCGGCTTCAGGTCGTAGGTCGGCACCTTTTGTGACGGGACCAGGACGCGCTCTTCTCCTGCGAACGGCTGTTCGATGCCGCCATTAAAGAAGTACGTCACGTGCGCATATTTTTCCGTTTCCGCGACGCGGAGGTTGCGAACTCCCTCTGCACCCATCACGTTAGCAAGAATGTTGCTCATCTGGTCGGGCGGCACGACAAACGGCAGCTCGAACTGTTTGTCGTAGCGCGTCATGCACATGTAAGTCAGGTTCTTCGGCGTTCCCGAGGCGGGAATAACTTTCTCAAGCGCCTCAGCATCCGGCAGGTCGAGGCCCTGCTGCTTGGTGATGCCGCTGTTGCGCGCGAGCACCCGGGTAATCTGACGCGCGCGGTCTGCACGGAAGTTGAAGTTGATGCAGCTATCGTCATCGCGAATGGTGGCAATCGGTTCGCCGTGGTCGTCCACGCAGACGAAGGGCACGACGAATTCGTCGGAGACGTCGCGGTTATAAGAGTCCTTCATTCCACGGACAGCATCGCTATAGGTTGAGCCCTCGCCCTTTGCGTTTACTATCGCGTCGTACGCTTTGCGCTCGCGTTCCCAACGCTTGTCGCGATCCATGGCATAGTAGCGCCCGCTCACGCTCGCAATTTGCCCGCACCCGATCTCGCGCATCTTCTGCTGAAGTTGCTCGAGATAACCGGCTCCGCTAGTCGGCAGCGTATCGCGGCCATCCATAAAGGCGTGCACGAAAACGCGATTCACCTGGTTTTGCTTTGCCATGCGCAATAGCGCATAGAGATGGTTTTGGTGTGAATGCACTCCGCCATCGGAGAGCAGGCCGAAGATGTGCAGACGACGTTCGCCCGACCGTGCATTGACCAAGGCGCGTTTGAGGACGGCATTAGTGAAGAACTCACCGTTTTCTATCATCACATCAAGCTTGGTGATGTCCATATACACGACTCGGCCTGCGCCGATGTTCAGATGTCCCACCTCGCTGTTTCCCATCTGGCCCGCCGGCAGTCCGACGTAGCGCCCGCTGGTGTGCACCAGCGTATTGGGGAAATCACGCAACAGTGAGTCGTAATTTGGCTTGCGCGCGAGAGCAATAGCGTTGGCCTTCGTTTCTGCGCGGTATCCCCAACCATCGAGGATGATAAGAACCAGCGGAGTGTTTTTCATGAGTCGATCAGAATGCGAATGAAGCAGATCTGCTTATCGGGTCCTCGGGTCATCGGGTAATCGGGAGATCGGGTCATCTAAAAAGCACAAACTGCATCGCCTGGCGGTTACGAGAACGGGTGCAGCTTCATATCCCAGTTTGTCAGTTGACCGGCTGCTCCGCTCCCCTGACGAACTGATTTGACGACGTCTTGTCATATCCCTTTTCCCGCAGCTTGCGCATGGCGCGATCGGCAACCATTTTTCCCCACTCCTGTCCGGCATCGATGGCGTCGGCGGAAAGCTTAGGGAGAACTTTGATGGTCTTCTGTCCTACAGGCGATTGATAGAACAAGGTCAAGTCGTGAATCTCGTCACGCGTGTAGTACTTGTCATAGATCGGGATCACCAGATCGACAAGCTCGTCGGAATGGACCTCTTTCACGAACGTATCCCAGAACTCATCCGGAACGCCGGGAAATCCTTCCTTCAAAGGTGCGATGATCTGCCGCAGCGCATCGGCAGAGATGTTCGCAGCACCCGTAAGCTCAATGAGATGGCGGATCTCAGCGCGCTTGGGCCCTTGGTCAGCTGGGGAATTCTGCGGAAGAGTTTGGCCAAGAAGCGCCGTTGAAAATAAGAAGCCCACGGCTATAAGCGCAAGTCGTCGATACATGAACTCCTCCTCGAACCGTCTTGATCACTATGCAGCGAACGCTGCGACGCTCCCGGCTATGCCTGTGCCGTGGTAGCAAGCTCCCCGTGATAGTTCAATGCCTTGATTCCTAAAAATCCGGCTGCGCGACCGAGCTCTTCCTCGATGCGCAGCAGTTGGTTGTATTTTGCAATGCGGTCGGTGCGCGAGGCAGATCCCGTCTTAATTTGTCCGACGCCAGTGGCAACGGCGAGGTCCGCGATGAAAGTATCCTCAGTCTCGCCGGAACGATGACTGATAATGGCGGTGTATCCGTTTCGCCTCGCCAACTCGATCGCTTCCAGGGTTTCCGTTACCGTTCCGATTTGGTTCACCTTAATCAGAATGCTGTTGGCGCAGCATTCATCGATGCCTCGTTGCAGCCGTTCCGTATTGGTCACAAACAAATCATCGCCAACCAGCTGAATGCGATCGCCGACCTCTTCAGTCAGCATCTTCCAGCCTTGCCAGTCATCTTCCGCAAGCGCATCTTCAATGGAGACGATCGGATATTTGCTTGCCCAATCCGACCAGAAGCGGACCATCTGCTCGGAATCGCGGGCGCTCTTGTCGGACTTCTTGAAGACGTACTTCCCGCCATCGTAAAGTTCGCTCACTGCGGGATCGAGCGCAATCGCAATTTCCTCGCCCGCTTTGTAACCGGCCTTCTCAATGGCTTCGAGGATCACTTCGATCGCTTCCACATTTGATTTGAGCGAGGGAGCAAAGCCGCCTTCGTCGCCCACCGAGGTGTTGTAGCCCCTCTTCTTTAATACGCCTTTGAGGGTATGAAAGACTTCCGCCCCCCAGCGAAGCGCATCGGCAAAGTTCTCAGCGCCTACCGGCATCGCCATGAATTCCTGGAAATCGACATTGTTATCGGCATGAGCGCCGCCGTTGATGATGTTCATCATTGGTACCGGGAGGATGTTGGCATTCACTCCGCCGAGGTAGCGATACAGGGGAATCTTTAAATCGTTTGCCGAAGCGCGCGCGCAGGCCATAGAAACCGCCAGAATGGCATTGGCGCCGAGTTGTGCCTTATTGGGAGTGCCGTCCAGCTCAATGAGTGTGCCGTCAATCAGCCGCTGATCGCTCGCGTCCATTCCTCCCAGCGCGGGCGAAATTGCGGTCTCGATGTTTTCAACCGCTTTGAGCACACCTTTTCCGAGATAGTGCTGGGGATCGTTGTCGCGCAATTCGACCGCTTCGTGCTCGCCGGTTGAAGCGCCGCTAGGGACGGCGGCACGTCCGATGGTCCCGCTTGCCAAGATCACGTCACATTCGACCGTAGGATTGCCGCGCGAGTCGAGAATCTCACGGGCGCGAATTTCCTGAATATTGCTCATCCGGCTCCTTATGAATGTCGAGGCAGCATGCTCAGAACCGACAGTAATGCGATCGCCTTCGGTGGAATGAATGCTTGTAACCAAATCGTCGGACAAAGTTCTCAACGATTTCTCAGCGACACTGCCACTGCAAACTTCGGATTATAAATGTCTCGATACGATATAGTTTTTTAACTATGACGGAACTTGCGCAACGCACTTGCGTCCCCTGCAAAGGCGGTGTACCGCCACTTAAGGGAAAAGAACTCGCCAATCTCGCTCGCCAGGTAAAGGGATGGAAGGTCATCGAAGAACATCACATTGAAAAGAGCTTCAACTTTTCCGACTTCATCAACGCGCTGGAATTTGTGAAAGCCATCGGTGCTGTTGCAGAGGAACAGGGACATCATCCCGACATCCTCCTGCGCTGGGGCATGGTCAAGGTGACTATCTGGACGCATAAAATCGATGGTCTGACAGAGAGTGACTTCATTCTCGCAGCCAAGATCGACGAACTTCCACGATGAAAGACGATGCTGCTTCGCTTCTAAGCGACTAGCTCCGCTGCTCCCTTCTAGCAGTACAAGTGCTGTCCCGCTTGGATGTCCGCCTCAGATAGACTGAGCTAATGAAGATCAACCGCGAGATTCCTGCGCGCCAAGTTCGTTTACTTATCTTCGATCTCGACGGCACGTTGGTGGATTCGCGGCAGGACCTCGGCAATTCGGTCAATGCCATGTTGCGGCACTTTGGCCGCCACGAGTTACCGCTTGAGGTGATTGGAACCTACATCGGGGACGGTGCGCCGATGCTGGTCCGCCGTGCCCTGGGCGACCCAAAAGACGAACACTTCGTTCACGTTGCGCTGCAGTTTTTTCTCGATTACTACCGCAAGCACAAGCTGGATCACACCTACGTTTACGAAGGAGTGATCGACGCGCTTAAGGCTCTGCATTCCACCGATACCCTGCCCCGCAAAATGGCGGTGCTCAGCAACAAGCCTGTGGGCCCCTCGCGCGCCATTGTCGATGCGTTGGGTATGAACGAATTTTTCTTTCAGGTATATGGCGGCAACAGCTTCGAAGCAAAAAAACCTGATCCGTTCGGCGTCCGAATGCTCCTGCGCGAGGCTAACTGCGAGCCTGCAGAAGCAGTGCTCATCGGCGATTCCGATGTGGATGTACTCACTGCACAAAATGCCGGTATTTATTCGGTCGGCTGCACCTACGGCCTGGCGCCGCACACGCTGGAAGCTGCACCCCCCGATGTTCTGATCGACCATCCGCGCGAATGGGTTCAACTGCTCGCGGCCAGGACAGTGAAATTGTCGAAGTAACTCTGTGCCACAATAGAGAGATGCCCACCTGCCGATTTTTCGACTGTGGGCTTATTGTCTATGGACTTTAAGCTGGTAAGCGACTACAAGCCTGCGGGCGATCAGGCCAGGGCTATCGAAGAGCTTTCGCGCGGACTCTACGGCAGCGAAAAGCACCAGGTGCTGCTGGGCGTCACCGGTTCCGGTAAGACCTATACGATGGCGAAGGTCATCGAGAAGTTCAATCGTCCCAGTTTGGTACTGGCGCACAATAAGACCCTTGCCGCTCAGCTCTACCACGAATTCAAACAGTTCTTTCCCAACAATGCGGTCGAGTACTTTGTCTCTTACTACGATTATTACCAGCCCGAAGCCTACATCCCATCCGGCGACATCTACATAGAGAAAGAAGCGACGATCAACGACGAGCTCGACAAGCTGCGTCTCTCCGCAACCAAATCGCTGTTCGAACGGCGCGACTGCGTGATCGTCGCATCGGTAAGCTGCATCTACGGCCTCGGTTCGCCCGACGCGTATTACGGCATGCTGCTGTTTCTCGAAAAAGGACAAAAGATCCGGCGTGAGGACATCACGCGCAGATTGGTCGAGATACTCTACGAGCGCAGCGAATCGGATTTTCGCCGCGGGACATTCCGTGTGCGCGGCGATGTGATCGAAATCTTCCCTACCTACGACGACCTTGCCTACCGCATCGAGCTATTCGGAGACGAGATTGAAACGCTGTCCCAAATTGATCCGCTGTTTGGGACAGTCAAACAAAAGTACGCGCGACTGCCGATTTACCCAAAGAGCCACTACGTTCTCCAGCCTGACCGTAAGAAAAAGGCCATTGAATCCATTCTCGAAGAACTTGCCTGGTGGGAAAGAGAACTTGAGCAACAAGGCCGCCTGGTGGAAGCTCAGCGTGTGCACCAGCGAACGCGTTTCGATTTGGAAATGATCAAGTCGGTCGGTTACTGCCATGGTATTGAGAATTACTCGCGCCATTTCTCCGGGCGTCTGCCTGGAGAACCGCCGCCGACGCTGCTCGATTATGTGCCTCGCGATTTTCTACTGTTCATCGACGAATCGCACCAGACAGTCCCGCAATTGCACGCTATGTGGCACGGCGATCGCTCACGCAAGGCCAATCTGGTCGAATACGGATTCCGCCTTCCGTCGGCGATGGACAATCGACCATTGCAGTTCGAAGAATTTGAGACTCGCGTCAACCAGGCGATCTATGTATCGGCCACGCCCGGTCCTTATGAGCTTACAAAATCAGCCGGAGTAGTTGTGGAGCAGATCATTCGACCGACCGGACTCATTGATCCAGAGGTCGAGATCCGACCGGTCAAAGGACAGATCGACGATCTGCTGCACGAGATTCGCGAGCGGGCTGAACGCAGCGAGCGCGTGCTCGTCACGACTCTAACGAAACGCATGGCGGAAGATCTGGCGGAGTACTACAGCGAAGTCGGCGTGCGCTGCCGATACATGCATTCAGAGGTCGAAACGCTGGAACGTATCAAGATCCTGCGCGATCTTCGGCGCGGCGAGTACGACGTGCTCATCGGCATCAACCTGCTGCGCGAAGGGCTCGATCTTCCTGAAGTGTCGCTCGTGGCGGTGCTGGACGCTGATAAAGAAGGATTCCTGCGATCCAGTGGTTCGCTCATCCAGACAATTGGCCGGTGTGCTCGCAATCTGCACGGCAGGGCCATTCTGTACGCCGACATAATCACCGACTCCATGCGACGTGCGATGGACGAGACCGAGCGTCGCCGAGCGATACAGCGTGCTTACAACGAAGAACACGGCATAATTCCGGAGTCAATTGTCCGGCCGCTCGATTACTCCCTCGCTCAGATCGTCGATCCCGATGGAACAGAGCTAACCGAAGCGTTGGAGACCGTACCGGATTTCGACTCTCAGGAAGAGCTCGACAAGTACATTGCCAAGCTCGAAGAACAAATGCGCGAAGCTGCGAAGAAATTCGAATTCGAGAAGGCCGCGAAGCTGCGGGACACGATCAAGGAGCTTAGGTCGAAGGAGATGTTGATCACGTAGCAACTCGGACGACTCGCCTTTCACGTTCTGTGATTTTTCCGGATAGATCAATTCTGCTGCACTGTCTTGAAATGCTCTTCGAGCGAACGCACATACTCGCGTTCCGCCGCCAATTCCGATTGCAGCTTCTTTACTAAACCTTCGAGTCGCGCGATTTCCACCTTCAACCTCGCCATGTCGCTGGAGCCTGAGGGCTGTGGTTTCACCGCTGGGTTTCCGTTCGGTGCTGCTGTGGGCACCGGAGTCTGCATGGCTGCGGCTGCAGCCGGTTCGAAGACCGCGGCGGCGCTTGGACCCGGAGACATCACGCGCGGCTTAGCGGCGTTTCCCGGGACTGAAGCAAATATGCTACTCAGAGCGGCCGCAGCATTCACCGCAGGCGGTTCTGGCGGCGCAACATCCGTCTTGAGCAGATGCCTCACTCTCGTGATGAGGTCCTGCGGCTGAAATGGCTTACGAATGAGCTCATCCGCTTTGACAGAAAAGGCCCGCTCTGCCACGGCGCGATTCACAACGCCTGACATGAGAATTACCGGAGTCTTGCTCAGGCGGGGATGCTGCTTAATGTGCTGGCAGACTTCATACCCGTCTTTGTCGGGCATGATCACATCAGTGATTACCAAATCGGGACTGCCCTGCTCGAGACTGGAGAGCGCGGTGGCGGCGTCGGGATACGCAACTACGTCGATGTTTTCACGGCGGAAAGCAATCTTGATCACTTCCCGCATCGTGGCGCTGTCGTCGATGAATACTACTGTCGGCGTAGCCATTTAGATCTCTCCCTCGAGCAACGTCGCACTCTCGTCGAGTTCGCGCAGAGCGTCCAGCATCAATTCCGTGGCTGAGCGCAAAACGGTTCGCGTTCTCGCCGTGGCGCCCGGAACAAATTTGTACACGCCATTTTCAATTCCATTGGTGCGCTTCACGATCTCGGTTACGGCATCATCTCCAATGCGCTCCCCTGCCTCAGCATGCGAGATGTCGCCATTATCGAAAAACATCACTCCATCCAATTCCCCGGCATTCACGTGAAGCGCGCCGCTCTGGCGAGAGTGGGCCAGCATCTGCATCACGCCGAGTAAATCAAGATGCGAGAGGTTGCCGCTCAGGGCAGTGTCAGATCCGCCCAGCATTTGCGTCGGTTGAAAACCTTCTTCGTGACTCTTGAGGAACGTACGCACGTGCGCGGCAATGTGCTCCGGACCAAGCTTGCGATCGACATAGTCGTCGCAGCCCGCCCGGAATGCAGCCATCAAAGCGTGGTCGCCACCCTCACCCAGCGCAATGATGGGAATCTGCGATGTCTTGTGATCGCTGTGCACGATGCGCGGCAGCTCAAAGGCGTTCATCTCGCGCAGGTTGGTGGCACAGAGGATCGCCGCCGGAGTGTCCCACTCCAGCATTGTCAACGCATACGCCGATTGCGTGGCATGCGTCACCTCCATGCCCTCGTTCTTCAGAGCATCGCCGAGCCGCTTAGCGAAAAAGACATTGCTATCGATCAACAGGATCTTGGCGAGCGGTTGGCTCATGAGCGCACCTCCGCAGCCATGAGACGATCCAGGTCCAGCACCTCAACGATCTCATCCTGCAGGGACAGCAATCCGCAAACGTACGGCGGCAGCTTGCCTGTAACCGGTAACCGTTCGGCCTGCGTCAGTTCGCATTCGCCAGTGACCGGAATAGCAGTACGGCCCGCTTTGTTCCTGCCAGGACGGTTCAGGACCAGGTAGAACTTCCGCGCTGGAGCGTCAGGCCCGACAAGCGCGGGCGCCACGTCAGCAACAGGAACGATTTGGTTTCGGCGCAACACCACTCCCGTGAGCAAGGGAGTCGTGTGCGGAAAGGTTTGCGCTTGGTCCGGTCGCGCAAGTTCACTGACGTCTCCAGCGAGAAAAGCGAAGCGCTTCTTTCCCAATGGGAACAGCACGAACGTTTCCGGGTTAAGGGTGAGGTTCATGCGGTTACCGCCGCGGCTCTCTCTGAAGTGCACACGCTCGCGTTCAACAGAGTAATTTCTGCCTTACTAAGAAAGGCCTCGGGCCGCACAAGTGGGACTACGTGGCCGCGAATCACCGTCAGTCCGCGATACCAATTGCGCTCTTCACCGCGAAAAGCTTCCGGCAGCGCCTGAAGGGAATGGATTTCCTGCATCCGGTCTATGCCATCCACCAAGACTCCTACGGGGACTCCCGCCAGCAGCATGAGTCGTGAGGTCGGAGTTTCCTTTATGCGAAAGTGCCGCGCCGCACTAACCACAAAATAGCGTCGTCCTTGCCGAATGAGACTGTGCTCAACTTTGGACAAACGAGTTGCGAATGTCGCCAGTCCGGCAGTTTCGCGAATCTCATCTACGGCCTTTGCCTCAATGGCGAAAGTGAAGCCGCCGGCCGAAAACAAAATGACCGTATGCCGCTTGCGCGTGGGTCGCGCGCTATGGCGCGTAGATGAAATCTTCATAGAGCACCTACCCGCGCAGCGCCATGAACATACAAAATTCGTTTGTCGATCGCGGCAAAGATGTTTTCTATCGGCAACACTTGATCAACAGCGCCAGCGCGGATCGCCTCGGCGTTCATGCCGAAGATGACGGACGTCGCTTCGTCCTGGGCAAGCACGCAGCCGCCGGCATTCTTCACCGCTTGCGCGCCGCGTGTGCCATCATTTCCCATTCCGGTAAGGATCACGCCCACGCTCATGGGGCCGGCATATTCTGCAGCGCTCTCAAGAGTTACGTCAGCACAGGGACGGTATCCAAGAATGCGAGGTCCATCGTCGAGTGTGATTCGTCCGGTTGGGGAAACGCGCAAGTGATGAGTTCCTGGGCAGACATATACAGTGCCTGGAGCGACAATCTCGCCTGCCTCGGCTTCTTTTACGCGAATCGCGCAGCTCTGCGATAGCTGTTCGCTAAATTGAGCCGTGAAG
>JAFAUE010000030.1 GCA_019243475.1 Acidobacteriota bacterium
AGGATGCCGCTGGGCCAGCGGATTTCCACCAGCTTTGCTGTTGCATCTGAGCCGAGCCCAAAGTGTGCGCGACGGTCACTCGCCGATAAGTAACTTCCACTGGTGCTGACGGTCACGTACTGCGACATTCCGCCGGGAGATGTCACCTTAATCTCCGCGCCGATGCCATCGCGATTGCTGCTGCGACCTTCGAGCTTCAAACTCAACCAGTGGTTGGAGTTTTTACTTAGGTTGTGCAGGACGTAGAGCCCTCCGTCATGCGAGTTGATCACCGCATCAAGACGGCCATCATTGTCGATGTCGCCGACCGCCATTCCGCGAGCCACGAAGCGGCGCTGGAAAACTTCTCCCGCAGTCGCTGAGACATCCTCAAATTCCTTTCCCGTGTTGCGCGCAATTAACGGCGACTCTTTGTAATGCAGGTGGGGGAAATTAAGTTCGATGTTGTCCATTACGTGCGCCTGACCAATGAGCAGATCTTTGCGGCCGTCGTTATCGAAATCTGCCAGCCGCATCCCCCAGCCAGAATGCAGCAATGACATGCCGCCAATACCGGTTGCATAGCTCGAGTAATCGAACGTTCCGTCGCCGAGGTTCTGATAGACCGCATACTTCTGATTAGCAAGATTGGTGATCACCAAATCGGGCCAGCCGTCATTGTCATAGTCGGAGAAGTCGACGCCCATTCCCGCGTAGGTTTTGCCATCGCCGTCGACGGAAACGCCTGCTTGCATCGAAACGTCTTCAAAGGTTCCATTGCCTTTGTTGTGATAGAGCGATTGCCGGCTGGAGTCATTGGCCACAAAAAGATCGATCCAGCCGTCGTGATCGAAATCCGCAATGGCTATGCCGAGGCCCCTGCCCTCCGAGCTGCCCAGCCCGGCTTTTTGAGTGACGTCAGTAAAGTGGCCGCCGCCATCGTTGTGATAGAGGATCAATGAGGCTCCACTGAAGAGATCCGGCTTACAGTACTGCCGGTAGCCTTGTCGCTGTTCGCCGCAATAGATGTTCTTATCGAAGTTCCAGTCCATGTAGCGAGCGACGACTAAGTCGAGTCTGCCGTCGTTGTCATAGTCGAAAAATGCCGCGCTGGTCGACCAGCCCGAGCCGCCCACGCCGGCCTTTTCTGTGACGTCGGTGAAGGTGCCGTCGCCGTTGTTGTGGTATAGGCGATTACCGCCAAACGCTGTGACGTACAGATCGTCATATCCGTCGTTGTCGTAGTCGCCTACAGCGACACCCATTCCGTACCCAATCCCAGCCAAACCCGCTTTTTCGGTTACGTCCTCAAAGGTGCCATCCGTTCGTTGGTGATAGAGGCGGTTCCAGTACTTGGGGGAATCCTTTACTGGAAGTGCACCCTTCGCCATGGGATCTTCAATATGGGCTCCGTTCACGACAAAAAGATCGAGTCGACCGTCGTTGTCGTAATCAAACAACGCGATGCCCGAGCCCATGGTCTCCGGAAGGTATTTTTGCGAGGTCGCGGAAGCTTGATATTGAAAATGAAGGTTGAGCTTGTTGGCGATCTCCTCAAAACGAATCGTGGATGTCGATTTGCCGGTGGGAATGGCTTGTCCGGCGACTAGCGTCGCAAAACTCAGCAAAGGAAAAAACAAAGCTGTCAGCAACAAAGGGTTGGTCCGAGGCACATAGATCTCTAAGGATTGCGGTTTAACGGCGCTGACCAGTGTAGTGTCGACTGGCACCGACACCACTGATGCAAACTTACTAGAGGTTTTTACTTAGACAATGCCGACAAGAAAAGGGTTTACGGAGATCTAAGCCCGCCGTCCCGTCAAGCGATCATCGGCGATGATTCCGTCACGAATGTAGATCACGCGATGCGCGTACTCGGAGATGTCGTGCTCGTGTGTTACCAGCACGATGGTATTGCCTTGGGCGTGCAAGTCATCCATCAGGGCCATAATCTCGTTTCCAGTTTGGGAATCGAGGTTGCCCGTAGGCTCGTCGGCCAGGATGATGGAAGGGCTGTTCACCAATGCCCGTGCAATGGCGACTCTCTGCCGCTGGCCTCCCGAAAGCTCGTTTGGCTTGTGCATCATGCGCGGTTCCAGATCCACTTTGCGCAATGCTTCTTTGGCGCGTCGAATTCGCTCTTCGGAAGGAGTTCCGTTATAGATCAAGGGCAGTTCGACATTGTGCAATGCGGTAGCGCGAGCGAGAAGATTGAAGGTCTGGAAGACAAAACCTATTTCCTTGTTGCGGATGCGAGCGAGTTCATCGTCGTCGAGCTCGCTTACCAAATGTCCGTTGAGCCAGTATTGACCTTTCGTTGGCGAGTCAAGGCAGCCGATCAGGTTCATTAGAGTTGACTTACCCGAACCCGAAGGGCCCATGATGGCGACGTACTCGTTACGCCGGATCTCGAGATTGACGCCGCGCAGCGCGTGCACTTGCTGCTCGGAACCCATGTCGTACGTCTTCCACAAGTCATCGACCTTGATGACAGTTGAAGTCGCCGGTCGGGTGCTGACCGCGTCCATCGTGGTCATTTCTGCCATTTCAATTGCCATTCCGGTCTCCTGACGAGAATACGGGGAGACCCTCATCCTGGTTCCCCAATATTGGACGAAAACACCCCTGCTGCGCTATAGACGGTCCAAAATTGGCACGGTTAACTAAGAGTTATCGTCTTTCTTAGCGATTGAGTTGTCGACTTTCACCTTCGTACCGATTTTCAGAGTGCGAAGCACTTTGTAACTGCCGGTGACAATCTCCTGGCCTTCATTGGCCCCGCTGGTCACCTCGACGTCCGTCGCGCCCTGAATCCCAGTTTGAACCGGCTTGAAATCGACCTTCTTGGTGCTCTTGTCCACTACAAACACACCCTGCACTTCTTTTTTGCTCTTGGCATCCTGAACGGAGGGAGGAGCGGGACTTGCAGAGGAACCCTTCTTACCCGCCAGAGCTGCCCGCTGGGCGTCCAGTTCGCCTTGCGTTCTGACTGTGAGCGCCTGAATCGGTATCGCTAGCACGTTGTTCTTGCTAGCGGTAGTGATCTTTGCTGTCGTCGAGAAGCCTGGTCTCAAGTTGCTCGGAGGATTGTCGAGCGTGACTACGACCTTAAAGTCTTTTGCTTCCTGGGTCCCTGCAGTGGTTTGCGAGGTGGCTACCCCTGATGAGCGGACCAGCGCCTGATCGCCGATCTCCGTCACCCGGCCCTTGAAGACCTGATCGGGAATGGCGTCGATAGTCACGTCTGCCGCTTCGCCAAGCTTGACGTTGACGATGTCGGTTTCATCTACCCGGACTTCAGCCGTCACTACCGACATGTCAGCCAGCGTCATCAAAGTGCTGCCAGGAGAATTCTGAATTCCGATGACTACGGTCTCGCCTTCGCGAACGGGCAGGTTGGTGACAATTCCGTCGAAAGGAGCCACGTACTCCGTTTTGCCCAGTACATCGGTGAGTTTGCGCAGCATCGCTCGCGCCTGACTCACTCGTCCTGAGGAAGAGGCCATTTGCGCTTTCGCTTGAGCTACTTTGGCCTGGTCAGCATTCAGAGTTGCTGCCGCTACGTCGTAGGCCGCCTTTTTGGCGTCGAAGTCGGATTTTGAGATCAGTTTGCTGCTGTAGAGCTCCTGAGCGCGCTTGTAATCGAGGGTCTTCTGCTCCAAATCAGCCTTGTCCCGCGCCACCTCAGCGACGGAGGTCTGAATTTGCGCGTCCGCCGAATCCAAGTCCTTCTGAGCCGTCTCGATGGTGGCCTGCTGCGCGTTTACATCAGCCGCGCTTTGCACGTTTTCAAGCTGCGCAAGCCGCTGACCCTTCTTAACACTCGCGCCTTCTTTCACGTACAGCTGCGTAATTTTTCCGAAGCCTTGAGCGCCAATGTTGACGTAAGTCTTGGCTTTAATTTCTCCCGAACCGGTCACTACGCTTGAGAGATCCTCACGCACCACTTTCGAGGTAGTCACCGACGTGACGTTACTCTGACTACTGCGTACACTCAGCGCAACCAGAGCTGCTAAAACCACCAGCACCACGACGCCGATAACGATTTTCTTAGTATTACTGCGCGGTTTCCGCTCCGGAGCTGGACTAAATACAGTTGGAGCGGGTGCGTGCGTCGCGTCGCGCGCGGGCATGTCTAGGGTGTGAGTGTCTGGCATGCATCCTCCAGGCCGTGGTACGCCAACTTGCCACAAAAAGTTTCTGGAAAGCCAAGGTGGGGAAGTCCCTCGACTGCGAAGACAAACGCGGCTTGCCGGGAAAATTCGATTATAGCCTGCCGGTGAGCGCTCTGGGACAGAAAACCAGATAGGGCAATCGACCTACAATTTCCAACCAGAAATGTCCATGAATGCTTGCTCCTGATAGGCAGAGTGCCTAAAATAAGGTTGCTATCGTGTGTCTCTCAGGAGTGCGTCGTACCATGCTTTCATCGGTTGTTCGCAGATTTTCGTTGTTATTGGTGTTCGGGCTCGCCGGTTCTGTTTCGGTCTTCACATCGGCGCAAACCACACCCGCGGATGCCACCGCCACCACCTCCACCAGCTCGGATAAAGCGCAGCCTTCAGGCACCAAACAGGCCGGGGACAAGACCTCGCCAAACTATGACAAGCGCAACAATTCGGTTTCCGAGAAGACCAAGAAACAGCAGGAAAAGGAGTTCAAGAAAGAAGTCAGCAAGGTCTATAAGAAGTGGCTAGATGAAGACGTGGTGTACATCATCACTCCCGAAGAGCGTGCCGCCTTCAAACAGCTTTCCAACGACGAAGAGCGCGACAACTTTATTGAGGCATTCTGGGCGCGCCGCGACCCCACTCCCGACACCGTAGAAAACGAATTCAAAGAAGAGCACTACGCCCGCATCGCTTACGCCAACGAGCACTTCGCTGCAGGCATACCCGGCTGGAAGACCGATCGCGGACGCATTTACGTGATGTATGGCAAGCCCGACGAGATCGACTCTCATCCGAGCGGCGGCACGTATGAGCGTCCGATCGAAGAAGGCGGCGGCGAAACCTCGACGTATCCGTTTGAGGATTGGCGGTATCGCTATCTGGAAGGCATCGGACAGGAAATCATTATTGAATTTGTCGATACCTGCATGTGCGGCGATTACCACATGACGATTGATCGGTCCGAAAAAGACGCCCTAAAAAACGTTCCCGGCGCCGGTCTTACTCTCTACGAGCAAATGGGTATTGCCACCCAGGCGCAACGATTCACGGGCGGGCTGGAGCAACTCGGGCCTGGACCGATGAGTCAGCAGCTGCAGAGCCAGCAGTTTGATCGCCTCGACCAGTACGCGAAATTGATGCGTCCACCGCAGGTGAAGTTCAAGGACCTGGAAGAAGTCGTTACTTCGAAAATCCGCTACAACCTGCTTCCCTTTGAAGTGCGCGCGGACTTCGTGCGCGTTACCAGCGACACTGTGCTCGTTCCCGTTATGGTCCAGGTAAAAAAGAAGGACGTAACGTATGTAAACAAGGACGGCGTGCAGCGCGGGACCTTGAACATTTTTGGTCGCGTGACCACGCTGACCGGCCGCATTGCGCAGACTTTCGAAGAGACCGTGCAGGACGACGAGCCAGCAGAACTGTTGCCTAAAGTCCTGGAGAACGCGTCAGTGTATTGGAAGGCCCTGCCGCTGCGACCGGGCCGTTATCGCTTCGATGTAGTGGTGAAAGATGTAAATGGCGATCGTATGGGAACCTGGTCCCGTGGAATTCTCGTTCCCGATTTGAGCGATGACAAAGGTCTCACTTCTTCGACTTTGATCCTCGCCGACGTCATGGAAAAGGTTCCATCCAAATCTGTGGGTACGGGCATGTTTGTCCTGGGATCCACGAAGGTCCGTCCTCGGATGGATGCAGCGGATGGCAGCCCGGCGCAATTTACCCGCAATCAGAAGCTGAATTTCTGGCTGCAGGTCTATAACCTCGGCGTAAACGATCAGACGAAGAAGTCGTCGGCACAGTTCGAGTACGACATCGTCAATGCGCAGACCAAGAAGCCTGTTCTCCATGCGGTTGAGAGCAGCGATCAGATGGGAAATGTCGGCGATCAGGTCACGCTGGAGAAGAGCATGTCGCTCGCCAGTCTTGAGCCCGGCATGTACGAGCTTACGGTAAAGGTGAACGACAACGTCTCGAAGCAAGTGATTGCTCCGACGGCGAAGTTCGTCGTTCAGTAACAGGGAAGAGCAAACGCAGGCAGTCCGACTTGCTCGACGGATTACCTCAGTCGAAAGGAAGCCTAAACGATGGCAAACCGGCTCAAGTGGTTGGTTGTGCTGTTAGGAGTGGCGCTGCCTGCAGCCGCTGCGTCCTCGGGCTCCATATCGGGAATCGTGAAGGACGCCAGCGGTGCTCCGCAAATGGGCGCTTTGGTGGAGGTCTTCTCAGTCGGCGCATTACAGCCGATCATCGCTTTCACCACTCAGGCCGGCACATACGAAGCGCAAAACCTTTTGCCTGGCAACTATCGGTTGAAAGTCACGGCAGCCTCTTACCTGCCCTCACTGATCGAGAATGTAGTTGTTCACTCTGGCAGCCGTGCAGTAATTAACGTCACGTTGAACACTCTGGCTGAGGCTGTGCGCTTCCTTCCGCCACGACAGCTTTCTTCGCAAGGTCAGGACGACTGGAAATGGACCCTGCGCTCCGCCTCAAATCGCCCGATTCTTCGCTTCGACGAGGATCATGGTTTTGTCCTGGCTCGCTCCGCATCGGGCGAAGCTCGTGACTTCAAGCCTTTGACAGGTTCGGTGGCATTCGTTGCGGGCGCACAAGCGGACGGTTTCGGAAGCGCTCCCGACTACGGCACCAGCTTTGATGTTCAGCAGGCGATCTTCTCCGCTGACACTCTGTCGTTTGATGGACGAGTAGGTAACGGGAATGGGCAGCCCGCAGGCGTAATTCGCACCTCCTACAAACATCAGTTTGCGGATGGCGAGACGCCCACTTTCGCCGTCACCTTGCGGCGCACCGCTCCATCCGGAACTGCGATCACCAACGCGCTCAGTTCCGTCGCATTCACCTTCTCGAACACAACTTCCGTTGCCGGCCTGGTCGATCTGAGCTATGGCAGTGAAGTGCAAGACGTCCAGTTCATTCGGCATATCAGTGGGATCCGCCCGTTTGCCTCTGCGGGCTTGCACATCGGCAAAAACACCTTGGTCGAGTACCGTTATGCAACCGAGGAACCGATCAGCCCGTTTGATCGTGCTCTGGAAAACGGTAACGAGGAAACCAACGTAAGCACGCCTCGCATATCGGTGGTGGATTTGGCTCCTGCGCTGGAGCGCGATCGGCACCAGGAGGTCGCCGTATCCCACAAAGAGGGCAACACGAAGCTGCAGGCTGCGGTCTTCTTTGACCACGTGTCTAATCTGGCGCTGACCGGTTCTGGCGATGTATCCGCGATCCCTTCTGATGTTATTCCCGATTACACCTCTGATACGTTTACTTTCAACGGGGGCGATTTAGATACCCACGGCTTTCGTCTCGTTGCCGAGCATACGTTCGCGCCGGAGCTCACCGCTCTGATCGATTACGCGTACGGCGGAGCCGTTGCAGCTCCCGATTCGAATGCAACTGCTTCCTGGTCTGACCTTCGTCAGAGCCTTCGCGTTGAAGACACTCACTCTATAACTGCGAAACTGAGTGGCATGATTTCCGATACGGGAACGCATTGGTCCGCCTCCTATAAATGGGCCAGCTCGGACATTGTGACTCCGGTAGATCTTTTCAACGCTTCTCCGGGTCAGGCCGACCCCTACTTCAGTATCGTCATTCGCCAACGGATACCAGGCGGCTCATTCGCTTCCGGGCATATGGAAGCGCTGCTGGATGTTCGAAACTTGCTGGCGCAAGGTTATCGTCCATTCCTCAGTCCGGATGGACGAACGCTCTATCTGGTGCAATCAGCGCGTGCGTTGCGTGGCGGGGTCGCTTTCACCTTCTAGCATTTCTGAGTAGGTTGCGAACAATTTGCCGGACTTCGTGGTCTTGTTCTATCTTCAAGTGCCCTACTAATGACGTCTCCGAGCAAAAGTGAACAACCTCAGCCCGAGACTCCGGTTGAGCGTCTTCTTTCCTCTCTCCTGGAGCTAGCTCAGGATCCTCACTCAAAAACCGCGCATCATTACCGCACCAGTCTTCGGCGCTTCCAGGCTTGGAGCGATGTGTTTCATCCGCAGATTGCGCCTGCGCAGGCTGCTGTTTTGAAATCGCTGGAGAAATTGCGGAAGACAGCGGGAAAATTCAGGGATAGTGAGGTCCACCTTGACCTCGTCAAGGAGTTGCGGACACGGCACTCGGGAGAACGCAAGAAACTGCAGAAGGCCCTAAAGGCAAAGCGCAACTCCTACGCGAAGAAGCTGCGCCGTTCGCTGCACGACGTTGCCTTAGATGAGATCACGACAACATTGCGGTCGCTGGAAAGAGTGCCGGAACCGACCGGCGAGGATAGGGCATTCCATCCCATCGAGGGAATGACTACGCTGGCGTTAGATGAGTACCGTGCTTTCGTAGAGCGCCACGGCAAAATCAGTCGGAAGAATCTGCACGAGTATCGGTTGGCATGCAAGCGGTTTCGGTACACGGCGGAATTAGCTGGAGAGAACGCCGAAGCCGTGGCGATGCTTGAAATTTGGAAGGGGGTTCAAGACTCAGTAGGTGAGTGGCACGATTATCTGACCCTGACAGACGTTGCCGACGATACTCTTGGGAAATCCTCGATTCGCACTCAGCTGCGAAAACTCACTGAGAAGAAGTACAAGGCCTCCTGCGACATAATCCAGGCTGCCGAACGCAAACTCATCGGAGGAGCCGCTCCCAAAAAGGGACCGCGCTCTGCGGTCTCGGCGCGAAAGTCTCGCGCGGCGTAATTCCCACTTCTCATGCCGGTCTTTGCCGCGGTGGATATTGGCGCTAACTCCGTGCGCCTCAAAATTGCCGAGCTTACCCGTCGAAAACTGAAGGTCGTGCATGAAGACCGCGAAGTCACCCGGCTGGGTGAGTCAGTCTTTCGCTCTAATTCATTAGCGCCGGACGCCATGGCGCAGACCGTCAAGGTGCTCACCCGCTTCTATCGCACGACCCAGAAATTCCGGGTTGAGAGAGTTCGCACGGTTGCCACTAGTGCCCTTCGCGATGCCAAAAATTCACGAGCGTTCATTGAGTGGGTCAAGTCAGCAGTCGGTTGGAAAATCGAAGTGATCTCGGGCCTCGAAGAAGGCCGGCTAATCCACCTCGGAGTTTTATCCAATCTGCGCATTGAAACCAAGGACGTGCTCATGTTCGATTTGGGCGGTGGCAGTTGCGAAATCACGATTTCCGAGCATGGTCACATCCGCGAGATGTTCAGCCTGCCTCTTGGGGCGGTGCGACTGACACAGGAATTTCTGCTACATGATCCTCCAAAAGCCCGAGAGCTTGAACGCGTGCGTGAGTACATAGCGGAGCAGGTAAGTAGAATCGCAGCTCCCATTCGGAGATATCGCGTTGACCTCGCGATCGCGACCTCAGGCACCGCAGCCGCTCTTACAGGAGCAGCGCGTGCGGCTCAGGGAAGATCCAAGTATGCGCATACGGTTTCGCGGTCGATTACGGCGAGGCTTGCGCGAGAACTGTCAGAACTATCTGTGGTCAAACGGTCGCAACATCCCGGTATTGGACCGAGACGCGCGGAGATCATCATCGCCGGTGCGCTCGTCTTCACAGAATTGATGTCCCAATATGGATTGCCGTCATTCCAGTACTCGCCCCTGGGTTTGCGTGACGGAGTACTGGCCCAAATGGCGGCTGACGCCGATATAGGCACGCGTGAGCACAAGCAGTTAGAAGCTGAGCGCGAAGATGCCTTGCTTTCGCTGGGCAAGCGTTACAACGCAGACACTCGACATGGCATGCACGTGCGAACCCTCGCGCAGCAGCTCTTCGATTCTCTTGAAGACGTTCACCGGCTGCCCGACGAGTATGCGCAATGGATTGGCGCCGCAGCGATGTTGTACGAACTTGGGTCCTATGTAAATCGAAACGGCCGGCATCGCCACGCATGGTACCTAATCGCGAATTCAGAGCTGTTTGGATTTTCGCCGGAAGAGCGCTACATCGTCGCTGCGATTAGCCGCTACATGGGGAAATCGCGTCCTAGCGCGCGCGACCGCGAAGTGCGGCAGTTGCGTCCGTCGGCGCGCGAACTCCTGGACCGCGCGGTCGTGTTGTTGAGGCTGGCCCGAGCCCTCAATCAAGGGCGGCGTGGGATTGTGCAGAGAGCGCGCGCCCGCGAGGAAGGTGCACAGATCGTGCTTGAATTGCGCGGCAAATCGGGCATTGACCTCGAGGTCTGGGCTGCCGAGAAGGAGCGCGGCTACTTTCGTGACGTCTTTGGGCGTGAGTTGGTCGTGAAAGCGGTTTGAATGAGCTTCTTGTGCTTTTTTCCTGAGCGCGAATATTCGGCGGGGATCTCCAGTTCGCCAGAGCCGTTTTGGGATTTCATTGCCTGAACTGCCGGTGGGATTATGCTGGATTCTGCAGCGGCAGTCGCAACCCGCGGCGTAATCAACCACTGTATGACGAACTTCTTCTGTTCGGTTTCGACTTTTGCGACCGCCCCTTTTTTCATGTCCACATACGAGCGCGATCCGTTCTCTGCGACCAGCTGACCAAGAAAAGCGCTGAAATTCGGATTATGTCCGACCAGCATCAGGCTGTCTGCCTTGGAATATTTCCGTAGCATCTCTCGGAAGTCCGTATATTTCGCGCGTGGATGAAGAGCGGCTTCGATGTTCAGCTTACCTTCATAACCAATTTCATTCGCGACCAGGGCCGCGGTTTGCGTTGCGCGCTTCAGCGGACTCGAGATCACCGCCTCCACCGTAGTCTCCATGCCTGCGAGTAGGCGACCCATTTGCGTGCACTGGCGGATTCCGTCGGCGTCGAGAGGGCGCTTTTCGTCTTTTTTAGGATTAAGTTTCTTTTGGCCTGCGCTGGCGTGGCGAACGAAATAGATAGTCATGCCTGCTCAACTTTTTGCGGACTGCGCGATCGCAGCAACCGTCGTGGCCGCGCGAAAGCGGGCGGAATCGATGCGAGCGACGCGTGACCTTCGGCTAATCCTATCAGGAATTCCTGCGCGTTGAATCGCGGCGCACCGCCTCGCCGGCTGCTGCGCGACGGACTCGCAGCGCGCGCGTAGTCGCCATCGGATTGCAAGATCCGGCTCTTTGCGTTGTCCGCAAGATACGACTCGAGGATCTCCTGGCGAACTCTCTGCTTAAGCAGCGGATCGAAAATAGGAAATACCACCTCCACGCGCTCGTACAGGTTGCGCGGCATCCAATCCGCGCTTCCCAAATAGACCTGTTCGTCACCGCCATTGGCGAAGGTGTAGATGCGGCTGTGCTCCAGAAATCTTCCAACAATACTGCGCACGCGGATTCGATCGCTCACTCCGCGAACTCCGGGCCGCAGGGCGCACATGCCGCGCACAATCAGATCGACTTCCACTCCGGCCTGAGAAGCTCGATATAACGCCTGAATCACTGCTTTATCCAGAAGCGCGTTCATCTTCGCGATGATGCGCGCCGGACGTCCGCCGCGCGCATGCTCTGCTTCTCGATCAATCAGCGCGATGGTGCGCTCGGCGCAGTCCACCGGCGAAACGAGCAGCGGATCGTAATGAGGATGGTCCGCGTAGGCTGTGAGGAAATTGAAGACCTCCTGGACGGCTTCCGTGACCTCCTCATCGGCAGTGAGCAGGCTCAGGTCAGTGTAGAAGCGCGACGTGACATAGTTGTAGTTGCCTGTCCCAAGATGGGCATAGCGACGAATCACATTGTCCGGATCGCGGCGCACGAGAAGTGTTAGCTTGCAGTGGGTCTTCAGTCCTACGAGCCCGTGAAACACCTGCACGCCGCCATCTTCGAGGGCGCGTGCCCAGCGAATGTTGGAAGCCTCATCAAACCGCGCCTTCAACTCCACTACGACCGTCACTTCTTTCGTCGCGGCAGCTTCAAGCAGCGCTTGCACGATCGGGGAATCCTCCCCCGTGCGATAGAGAGTCTGGCGCACGGAAATCACGTGCGGATCTTTGACCGCAGTCTCGATAAATCCCAAAACCGCGCTGAAAGAATCGAATGGATGATGCAGCAGGATGTCGTGCTTGCGAATTTCCTCAAACACGTCGCGCGACTTGCCGGTGAGATGCAGCTCCCGCGGCACGAAAGCCCGGAACTTCAGATCAGGACGCTGCGTCTGCTCGTACACGCTAGATACGCGCGAAAGATTCACAGGGCCGTTGGTGCGAAAAACCTGCCATTCTTCCAAACCGAAATTTCCCCGCAGCCGCTCGACAATCTCCGGCGCAGCATCGGCGGCGATCTCCATCCGGACGGCATCGCCTTTGCGCCGGTTGTGCAGTTCTGTGCGTACAGATTCCAGAAGATTCCGTGATTCCTCTTCCTGCAAATAAAGATTGCTGTTGCGCGTGACGCGAAAAGCTGCCGCAGAGATGATTTCGTATCCGCGGTACATTTTTGCCGCATGCGACGCGACTAAATCAGCGAGAAACACGTAGTCGTGCGTGCCTTCTCCCGACGGCACACGCAGCACGCGGGGCAGAGAACGCGGTACGGTGATCACGCCCATGTAAACCGCAGACGACCGTCTCCGCCGCCTCAGCAGAAACGCAAGGCACAATGCCTTGTTCACGACACGAGGAAATGGATGCGCAGGATCGATGGTGATCGGCGTAAGCAGAGGATCGACTTCGCGCTCGCAATACTCCTCGAGAAAGTCCGACGCATTCGTGTCCAACTCGCTCAGTTCGAGGATGCGAATGCCGTGCTCGGCCAGAGCAGGACGAAGTTGATCGTTCCAGCACGAATACTGTGCATCGACGAACCGCTTCGTGACGTGGATAACCTGCTCCAACTCCTGTTCCGGCGGCATGCCGTCCGGACCAGGCGCGGTATAGCCGTCCTCAATTCGCTGCAGGACGCCGGCGACCCGAACCTCGAAGAATTCGTCGAGGTTTGATGCCGTAATGCTCAAAAATTTCACGCGCTCGAGCAGCGGATTGCCCTGGTCCTCGGCTTCTTCCAATACGCGCTCGTTGAACTTCAGCCACGAAAGCTCACGGTTCAGGAAGTACTGTGGCTTGTCGGTCGAGAGTGGCGGCATTTTGCGGGCCTTGGAGGGAGAATCGCCGGGAATTGTCAGCAGGCGCTCACTAGCAGTTTACCTTAGCTCCGGACAAGCGAACGGAGGCGAGCAGGACTCATAAATAGACCGGAATTGCCTAACAGTAAAGTTAGTGCAATTCCCTGAAGCAGGGAATTTCTGAGGGAATTTTCGATTTGGAGAGGCGGATTTTGCAGGTTTCTGCCCAAAATCCGCAAAATCTGGTCAGCCAGCAGGGAATTGCTCAGGGAATCCCGGGAATTCGCCCATAAGCTCTGTCTATCGTGCAGCTTAGCCGAGAAATCGCGAGGTTCACCTTCACCCGATCAGGGAATTAGCAGGGAATCCTGGCCTGGACAGTAGGAAGCACTCGCGCGGAGGCGACTGGGCGGAGTTTTGTAAGGCAATACGGCCTCTCCCGGCGCTCTCCACATGCGAAAATTTCTGATGTGGGCTCCCCGGCACTCCTCCAGCAATCGCACCACGCGATGGGCACGGTTTTCACCATATATCTCTACGCCGCGGACCGCGCCGAAGCCAACGCCGTCTTCGAGGTAGCCTTCGACGAGGTCGAGCGACTCGACCAGACGCTGAGCAACTACCGCCCATCCAGCGAGCTATCGCGCATCAACCGGCTGGCCGCCCGGGAGCCCGTGACAACCGATCCCGAGGTCTTCGGCCTGCTCCAAAGCGCGCTCGGCTTCAGCGCGCGCACCCATGGCGCATTCGACATCACGGTTGGCCCGCTCATGCGTGCCTGGGGATTTTTCCGCGGAGAAGGGCGACTGCCAACCGACGCCGAGCTCCAGGCCGCGCAGGAGAAGATCGGGTTCGACAAAGTTCTGCTTGACCCCTCCCGCCGCACGGTCAGCTTCGCCATCCCGGGTGTGGAACTCGATTTGGGTGCTATCGGAAAAGGCTATGCCGTGGATCGGGTTGCGGAAGTGCTGCACGAAGCCGGCGTCAAGTCCGCGCTCATCGACTCCGGCTCGAGCACGGTGCACGCGTTAGGCGCGCCCCCCGAGAGCGAAGGATGGAAGGTGCAAGTTCCCGATGCGCGGAACCGCCGCCAGACTCTCTCGACCATCCTGCTCCGCGACCAGTCGCTCTCGACTTCCGGCAGCTACGAGCAATGCTTCGAGATCGACGGCCGCCGATACTGCCATGTAATGGATCCGCGCACCGGCTGGCCGGTAGAGCACGTTCTGCAAGCCACGCTGGTCGCCGCCGACAGCACGACCACCGACGCGATGTCCAACGCCATCTTCGTGCTCGGTCCCGAAAAGGGAAGGGAGGCACTGACGCAAATTCCGGGCGCTCAGGCTGTTTGGGTGCTGGAGGGCGGCGCCGACGTCAGCCAGTTTCAATGGCCAAGTTTGGGAACCCGGCCGTTGGCCACGTCTCTCAACCCCGGGTAAACACGGAGGACACGAAGTACGCACAAAGTTCACGGAGAAACCAGTCAACAGAATTCCTTCGTGCCCTTCGTGAGCACTTCGTGTCCTTCGTGTTCGCTCTTGAAAGGTATGCATTTATGAATCGACGCGAATTTATCGAACGCACCGCCGGAATCGTGGGCGGCGCAATGATTGTCAGCCCGGAGCTGTGGGCCACGGCGCCTTCTGATCGGGTGAATCTGGGCATCATCGGCGTGGGCAGCCGCGGACAGCAGCTGATGCGCACCTTCCTGCGCGTGCCCGGTGTGCGCTTCGCCGGGCTGTGCGACATCTACGAGCCGCGCTTCGCCGCCGGCCGCAAGATCACCAACGAGCCAACGCCGACTTATCGCGACTACCGCGAACTGCTCTCCGCCCGGGACCTCGACGCCGTCATCGTCTCCACCCCGCTCTCCATGCATGCCGAGCATGAGCTCGCCGTGCTCGACAGCGGACACCATCTGTACGGCGAAAAAAGCCTGGCGCTCACCGTGGAGCAGTGCGACCGCATCGTGGAAGCGGTGCGCCGCTCCGGCAAGCACTATCAGGTCGGACTGCAATATCACTACGCGCCCTGGTATCAGGAGGTGCTGCGCCGCATCCGCGCCGGAAAAATCGGACAGGTCACCGAGATCTACACCTACTGGCACCGCAACAACAGCTGGCGCCGTCCGGTTCCGGATCCCAA
>JAFAUE010000073.1 GCA_019243475.1 Acidobacteriota bacterium
ACACCCAGAGTCGCTCCATTACGAGCCGCATCCTTTTGGATTGCTTCCGGCGCGAGAGAGCGTTGCTGGCTACTACAACTCTCGGCCGATGACCGCCTCAAAAAGAGTCGTCTCGCCCGAGCAGATATTACTGACAACGAGTACCAGCGAAGCTTATTCATTCCTATTTCGCCTGCTCTGCGATCCTGGCGACAATGTGCTCGTGCCCCGACCCAGCTATCCTCTGTTCGAGTTTGTGGGCGATATCCAGGATGTGCAGCTGCAACCGTATCCGCTGTTCTACGATCACGGATGGCATATTGACCTGGAGTGCTTGCGACAAAGCATCGCCCCTACAACGCGCGGCATACTTGTAGTGAACCCAAACAATCCGACCGGATCCTTTGTTCACAGCGCGGAACTCGACGCTCTGGTGCAGATTTGCTCCGAACGAGATATCGCTCTCATTGCCGACGAAGTATTTCTCGACTACCAGATCGAAGCGCCAGCCGAAGCCAGCGCGGCATTTTGCTGCGGGTGTCTATCTTTTGCGTTGAGCGGGTTGTCGAAGATTTCCTGCCTGCCGCAGATGAAGGTCGCCTGGATGGTGGTGAATGGGCCTGCGGCTCTTCGCCAGGCAGCATTGTCGCGGCTGGAGATTATTGCCGACACCTATCTTTCGGTAAGCGGACCGATTCAACATGGCGTCCTGGAGTTGCTGGACCAACGCCGGACGATTCAGCCGCAGCTTCTGTCCCGAATCAGGACGAATCTCGGCAAACTCGATGACGAGCTCAAAGGCGCTCCATCAATTCAACGCCTGAGAGTAGAAGGTGGTTGGTATGCCGTATTGCGAGTTCCGGCTGTGCAGACCGATGAAGGTCTATGCATCGAGCTAATGAATAGAGGCGTCGTCGTTCATCCCGGGCATTTCTACGATTTCTCCACTGAAGGGCACTTGGTTTTGAGCCTTATTGCACCGAGCGATGTGTTTCAGGATGGCATCAAGACTGTCTTCGAGGTCCTGTCGTCGCCATCTCACCGGTGACCCTGAGGAAAAGATAAGGCCGCATCTCAACCTATTTGCCCAGAGCGGTATTCAGCAGAGCCGCCAGCCGGATTCCCGCTTTGGTAAGCTGCTCCTCGATGATGGGCCGGCTTACGTCTTCGTATCTTTGCCCCAGAGCGATGTGAAGATCGAACATGCGCTGCCCAACACGATTATTGTCCGCACAGGAATCGACTTTAGTGTTGTTGTCATGCGGGACGGCGGCAGGCAGCGCACGATACGCGGCAACAGCGGCGTCGTGGCCTTCCCAGGCCCAGTCGATGGGCTGTCCTGAGTTCCAGCGTTGCACGCGCGGACGATAGCGGTTGTCGAGGAAATCGGCGAATTCTTCCAGCGTCATATCATGGTCCACTAACATTGCTTGAATAATCTCTGTGTCCCAAACCGCGTGCAGATTCGGGAAGAAATCTTCATGCTCGCGGTTGGTCTCACGCGGCGACTCATCGGCATATTCAACCGGCACGCAGTTTCCGCCGCGGTCTCCATTGGTCTCGTCGTGCAAAGGCTGATGAATGTCGCCTAGAAAGTGAATCACAAATCTCAGCGCATCGGCGCGAGCTTTAGGATCCGTACTGCTCTTAAGCTGCTGAATGAACCTGGGAATCGCTTCTACAACGCACGCCTGTTGGCAGACCTGAGTCGCATCGTAGGTATCGCGTGTGGCGGCAAGCGGGATGTCGATAAAGTGATACGGACCTGTATCGGGCTGCTCGCTGCGGACATCATCGGCCCAGGTCGAAGCTTCCGCAATGGCGGGCAATCCCAGAACTCGACAATAGTGTCTTAACGTGGCGCTCGGCGGATTCGTGATCAGAAGCGAGCTTACTTGGCTGGATACCTGGGGCTGCAGGTGCTTGAGGGCAATCAATGCAACAATCTGGTGTCCTTCACATCCCCAGGCATAAACACGGGCGGGCGCTGCAAAAGCTAGGACCAGCCCAGAAATTGTAAGAAGAAAATTGCGGATCATTGCCGGAATTCTAACCCAGTACTCACCGGCTGCGGAAAACAGGCAGCAACAAAGGTGCAGCGTTCGTGTTCTTTACAGCCGAGCCACCGCCTTCGTCCTGCGGGTAACTCGTTTTGCCGAGCATCCTTTTATTCACTGGCGCTTTACAGAAATAAAACCAGACCCGGTCGAATGGAGCATCAAATAACCGGATGATTGCATCCCTGGCCAAGTCGCAGACGCTGAACAGCCTTATCGCCATTCTGCTGCAGCAGCAGCGGCAGCGGAGCCGCACCGGCGCCTTCGTGCATTTGTTCGCGCATTGGGGCGGGTTGGGTCTGGTGCCGCTTGCGATTCTCGACAGTTCTCTGATTCCCACTTTTGGAATGCTCGACATCGTTACAGCCTACCTGGCCGCGACCCACGGCGATCTGTGGGCCTATTATGCCGCGATGGCCACGCTGGGCGCGGTGATCGGCGCGTATGTGACCTACAAGCTGGGCTGTCGCATGGGAAGAGGATGGCTGGAGCGGAAGTTCGGCGCGCGGCGCTCCGGACAGGTGGAATACGCGCTCGACCGCTGGGGATACGGCGCGATCTTCGTTTCCACGGTAGCTCCGCCGCCCTGTCCAACAGCCGTATTCCTGCTGGCCGCCGGCGCCTTCGAGTATCGGATGCGGAACTTTTTCACGGCCGTGCTGGCCGGCCGCGCCATTCGCTACACCGCTCTGACTTTGATCGCTGCCCATTATGGGCGGCACATCATCCGCTACTTCCGCCATCCGGGCCAGTACATGTGGGCTTCATTGTCGATCACCGGCGTCATCGTAGTCCTCACGATCGCGGCCCTGCTGCTGCGGAATGCGCTACCGAGTATCGAGGAAAAGAGAATCCCTCAGACGAGTGGAGCAAGATAGCTCAATCAGTGGTGAGCGGGTACTGGCGCAGGACTCGCATGCTGCTGGTCGATCCATTCCCGCAGGCGACGACACATGGCGTCGCGGGAATCAAGTGAGACGCGGCTCATTTCTGAAACCGCTCTCCACAGCGACGGTCGAACCCCAATATGAGCGATGAACCGCCACACGCTGAAGCGCCCATCGCGATTGAAGCGATTCATATCGGGAAGGCGGGCATCATGGGCATCGGAAATCGCCTTGAAACAGGAAAAAGGCAGCCCGGCTTCGCTCGCACATTCCGCTACAGCAGCGGCCTCCATATCAACGTAATCACCGGCGTAAAGTTCGGCTAAGCGTCGCTTCTCTTCGAGTCCCGCTACCAGCTGCACGGTGACGAGCGTGCCGTCTTTGCCCCCCGCTGCATACCGCTTCTCGGTAATTCCATCGATCACCGCAGACGGTTCCACAACTTTCCCAGAGAGAGAGCGCGCGTTCAATCCGCCGGCCCAACCCGCGGAGACAACAGCGCTGATTTCACCTGTAGCCAACACTGCATGGCAGGCGGCGGTGGCGCGATGTCGTCCCATCCCGGCGTAAGCGATCACCGCCTTGTCGTCCTGGTAAATCTGCACATGCTTGTCGGGCAGATATTTGAGCGGCTGCATCTCGCGCACCAACGGATGCACTTCGCGAAACATCGCCGCGATAATGGCAACACGGGGCATCAGCTGGCGGCTCCAGCGAACGCAGGGACAGCCTTGCGGACGTACCCGCGCTTGGCGAACCATTCCGCGGAACGACGCAGGGCATCGTCGACCGGAACGACGCGATAACCAAGCTCACGTTCAGCTTTGTCGGACGAAGCAAACATCTTCTTGCGTCCCATACGCACTGCTTCCATAGTGGCGCGCGGTTCTTTGTGGCGGAGGCGCCCGGTAAACCACTCGTCGAAGGCTGCAAATCCGAACGCCACACTGTGCGGAACTTTGACGTGCGGCGAAGGAATTCCCGAAATGGACGAGAGCTTGTCCAGTATCTGTTTCAGCGTAAGGTTCTCACCGCCAAGGATATATCGCTCTCCGGGCTTCGCCTTCTCCAGCGCAAGCAGATGTCCGCGCGCCACTTCTTTCACGTCCACGAGGTTCAACCCCGTGTCCACATACGCCGGGAAGTTACGGTTAAGAAAATCCACGATGATCCGTCCGGTCGGAGTTGGCTTGATGTCCCTTTCACCCACAGGAGTAGTGGGATTCACGACCACCACCGGCGCTCCCGCCTTGCCTGCCGCAAGCGCGGCCTCTTCGGCCATGAACTTCGAGCGCTTGTAATGCCCAATCATGTGGCTCAGAGCGACAGGCGTGCTTTCATCGACCACACTTCCATCCGACAGAAATCCCATTGTGGCTACTGAACTCGTACACACCACGCGTTTCACGCGAGCTTGCCGGGCCGCGTCAAGCACCGCCAGCGTGCCGTCAACATTTACGCGGTACATGGGATCTGGATTGCGCACCCAAAGGCGGTAATCAGCTGCCACATGAAAGACAGCGTCGCAGCCTGACATTCCCCGCAACAGCGAGTGGAAGTCGGTCAGATCGCCCTGAATTCGCTCCGCGTGGAGAGAGTCGATGTTGTGTGTTGGACTACCGGGGCGCACCAGCAACCGCAGTTCTGCGCCTTGCTTCTGCAAAAGCTCAGCAACGTGGCTGCCGACGAACCCGGTTGCACCCGTGACAAAGGCTTTCATGCAACAAGACAAGTGGCAGTTTGCAATCGGCGGCCGGCAAAACGGGAGCTCTGGACCCTGCGAAGTGTTAATTCCCACTGGCCGGAAGGGCGCGTCACCTCAGGCTCTCCATCACCTCGTCGAGTACGCTCTTGGGCGGGCGAACGGTTTCCTCAGGAAGATGAGCGAGAGGCGTTTCTGTCATCTGCAGGAGGTCCACGAAGTTCGGCTTTTTCGTGTCTATATAGAAGATGCCGGTCAGCACCTCACCTTTTTCGTGCGCTTCCATGAGGTTCTTTACCGCATTTGTACGATTGGTCGGATCGTAATCTTCGTGCAGTTTCCGCAGGCGCAGGCGAGAGCCATCGTGCATGGTCACATCGAACGTCGTGCCCGGATCGTAATCGACGCTGATGTCTTCGAAATGAGGAACAAAGCCGGCCTCGGCAATCGGTTCCTCGTGGTCTTGGACGTACTTGTATGACTTGGTCGAGCCTTCATGATCGTTGAAGGTCACGCAGGGCGAGATCACGTCGAGCATCACCGTGCCTCGGTGGGCAATGGCGGCTTTAAGCATCGTCAGCAACTGCTTCTTATCTCCCGAGAACGACCGTGCCACCAATGTCGCGCCCATCAGGATAGCGAGCGCGCACGTGTCGATTGCAGGAAGATCGTTGATGACTCCGGACTTCTGCTTGGAGCCGAGGTCGGCGGTGGCGGAAAACTGGCCTTTGGTGAGCCCGTACACGCCGTTGTCCTCGATGATGTAAATGATTGGAAGATTGCGCCGCATGAGATGGACGAACTGCCCCATGCCGATCGAGGCGGTGTCGCCGTCGCCGCTCACGCCGATTGAGAGCATGTCACGATTCGCAAGCACAGCGCCGGTAGCGACGGACGGCATGCGTCCATGCAACGAGTTAAAACTGTGCGCGCGGCTGAGAAAATAGGCGGGAGTCTTCGAAGAGCAGCCGATCCCGGAGAGCTTGAGTACGCGTTCAGGCTGCACGCCCATTTCGTACATCGCGTCGATCACGCGTTCTGAAATTGCATTGTGCCCGCAACCCGCGCAAAGCGTCGTCTTGCCGCCGCGATAGTCGATCACCTGCAGTCCAAGGCGGTTGGTCTTGGGAGCCGGAGTAGAAGTTGGAGTGGTGGCCATAAACTACTTGCCTTCCTGAGAGATGATGTCGTCGGTCACCGAGCGCGCATCGATCGGGAGTCCGTTAAAGTGCCGCACGCTGCGCAACCGCGTAGTGCGCGACGCATCGAGATCGAGCTTCAGCAGGCTCACCATTTGCGCGTCGCGATTCTGCTCCACTACATACACACGCTCGTGTTTGTCAACGAACTCGTGCACTTCCCGGCTGAAAGGAAACGCCCGGATACGCAGGTAATCTGTCCCGATCTGGTATTCATTGTGGAGCTGGTCGCGGCTCTCCCGAACGGCAAAGTCGCTGCTGCCGTAGGCGATGATGCCGATCTTCTCACTCTTTGCCGACACTTCCGGACGCGGCACGTAGGAGCGCGCGGTCTCAAACTTTCGCGCCAGCCGCTCCATGTTGTTCTGGTAGTCGTCGGGACGCTCGCTGTACTGCGCCTTCTCGTTGTGCCCGGAACCACGCGTGAAATACGCTGCGGCAGGATGATCGGTCCCTGGCAGAGTGCGGTAGGGGATGCCGTCTTTATCGACATCCTGATAGCGGGCGAAACTGCCGAGCCGTTTGAGGTCGTCGGCGC
>JAFAUE010000162.1 GCA_019243475.1 Acidobacteriota bacterium
ATCACCATCAGTTTCTGCGTGAGTCCAGCGCCGGCAAAATCTCCGAAGACGAGAACGCCCCACGCCAGTCCCCACAGCTGATTCGTATTCGACAGCGGAATTCCGCGGCCAATGCCGACGTATTTCACCGCGAATTGCTGTAAGAGATCGCCGATGACCCACACGAAGCCGCCGAGGAAGAGCCAGAACAGCATCGGCCGCACCTGCGCGGAGTGGAAGACAGGCGCTTGCGTGCCGCCGTCGAGTGAAAGCACCAAGGCAAGCATCGTGCCCAGTTCGCCGACGGTGAATGCCGTGACGAACGACAACGGATTCATGCCGCTGATGTACACCTTGCGATAGGGCACGTACATCGTTCCCCAAAGCAAGCTGGCGCCGAGCGCCGCAGCCACGCCCTGTACCGCACGATGTGAGGATGTGCTGCCATGAATGGTGGTGAAGCCGAGCAGGATCGCCGCAGCCACAATGGCCACCGCGCCTATCACGACTTTCGCGACCGTACGTCCTCCGGCTCCTCGGAGCTCGCCGAAGAGCAGCCATCCCCAAAGCAGTCCGATGAGTGAGTTCGCGTTCCAAAGCGGGAAGGCGACGGCCAGGCCTACGTCGCGAATTGCAAACACGGTGAGTGTATTAGCCACGGCCCAGAGGGAGCCTGCCAGCAGCGCCCAAATAATCAGGTGCTTCTTCTCAAACAGATCGGCAAAGACGTAGCTCGTGCCCTTCAACATCGTGGGAAATGTCCAGCGGGCGACGAACACGCCGGCCACCATGCAGAGCGATACCGCGAATGGTGATAGGCCCGAATTCACCAGCTTGACGGGAGCTTCGGCCGCGCCGAGCCAGACGCCGGCTCCGAGTCCGCAGGTCACGCCCAACGCATGCAACGAATTGATTGGCGAGGGCGCGCCGCCAGCAGTTGGAGCATTCACACGGGCTGTAGCGGCCATCAGTGTAGTTTCACCAGGAGAACAATTCCCCCGAGAAGAACCAAAACGGGAATTACGAAATGGATGTCCGTCAGGATTGCTTTGGCCAAGCCGCGCTGCGCCATATCTGGAAGCCTGTGAAGTGCTGCGTCACTTGTAGATTCTCGCATGACCCTGAATGCAGCTTGGTTCACATCTTCGCGCGTATGCACCTGTTTCATATGTGCCGCGAAGTCGGCATTGAGAGTGCGCTCGTGAGCATAGCTTTCGTCATTGTCGAATGCTTCAGTGCTGAACTCGGAGTCACACAAAGGGCATGCACCGCGAATAGGCGTTCCTTTGGACGTGCGCTTCGTTATGGTGATCGTTGGCTCCGCCATGCGGAAAAGCATGACACAATCGCCCTGCCATCGCTAGTGCGACAGGGAGTCAAACTGTACCACTATCGGCAATCGTGGGGAACACTCAGCATTCAGCGCTCAAGAGTGATGATGCTCCAACTCATCGCCCCCACACGTCTGGCTGAAGACTGAGCGCTGAATGCTGAGTGCTGACAGCTGATGCTTGTCAATTCCCACCTCGGGCCTTCCATTCTTCAGCTGCCCGGTACTGCGTGGGAGTCTCCTTGTTCATCTTTTTAAAGATGCGGCAGAAGTAAGCAACATCCTGGTAGCCGCAGCGAGCGGCGATCTCTTTGAGCGGGGCGCTGTCACCGCGCAGCATGGACTTTGCTCGACTTATGCGAATCAGATTCAGATAGTCGGTAAAGCGGGTCTGTCCCTCCTCACGGAAGAGTCGCGACACGTGGTTGGGCGCCAGATGAAAATGGTTGGCCACTCGCTCGCGCGTGAGGTCAGACTGCAAATGCCCTTCCACGTAAAGACATATTGACTCGTACGTGCGCACCGCTTTTCGGGTTGCGCTCACCGGCGTCTGGAGCAGGCGCAGACAAGTCTGCAGAATGGATTCGACCAGCAATCGCGCAAAGGGCCTGTCTTTCTGTTCGGCGGCAAAGACCAGCAGCCCTTGCAGGAGATTCTGCGACAGCCCGTCGTAAGCGCCGGGTATAGCCGTCTTCCAGCTGCGAACCGGCGTTTCCGCGCCGCCACTGTAGTCTGTCAAAACCAAACCGATCTGCTCTTTCCCAAAAACAAACATCAGGACTTCCGTGCCGGACGATGCCAGGCAGGTTTCCTGCTCCGGCCCGGTCATGAAGACGGCGGAGCCCGCATCAGCGGGCACGGTTCTGGGCGTGTCGCCGTTAGCCACGTCCAAAGCAAGAGAACCGGACAAGGTGAGATAAAGCCTTGGGGCGCGTAGATGGGAGGCCGCTTTGTTCTCTACAGCGTCTTCGAAAAAGTACACGCGGCCCACGGTCGACTGCCGCAGAAACGCAGTCAGCCTGGCGGCAATCACTTCTGTCGAATCGTTTCGGGGAAAAAGCATGTGGAAGGCAGAACTTTTAACACAGATTGTTGCCCTAGTCCAATAAATGTTGCCTGTCTCCTATTCAGCGATCTGAGGTTTTCGGAGATACTTTCGGGCCAAAGACAGGATTCGATTACCGGCGCTCGGTGGCGCAAAAGCTGAGCGCAGAGTTTGGAATCCGTGAACAGGTTGTCGGGCTCCGGGAGAGACTTCGACCCAAAGAGAGGAATGGAAGATGCCGCGAATCGTGCGTTTGCTGCGTTTTGTTCTTAGCGTTGCGTTCTTGGTTTGCATTTCTGCTGCGTTGTTCGCCCAGTCGGATTTGGGCAGGATCACGGGTTTTGTAAAGGATCCAACGGGCGCTACGCTGCCCAACGCCAAAGTTGTGGTGCGAAACAACAGCGGACTGGAGCGTTCGGCAACGACCAATGATTCGGGCCTCTATACCATCACCAACGTTCCGTCAGGGTTGTACACGGTCAGCGTTGAGGCCGCGGGCTTTGAGCGCTTCCAAAGCACGAACAACAAGTTGGACCCAAGTTCCACGCTGGTGGTGGACGCGCAGCTCGCTGTTGGCCAAGTGAGCCAGACGGTGGAAGTATCAGCGAATGCCGTTCAACTGCAGACTGAATCCGCGACGGTGCAGAAACTGGTCAATCGCGAACAAATCGATGCGCTGGAGATCAACGGACGCAATCCGATCTTCATGGCCAATCTGGTTCCCGGAACGCGCGGAGGAACACTGGCAAGCCTCAGCTTCAACTTCAGCCAGGGCCCGTCGAACATCAACGGTGCGCGCACTCCGGAAAGCCTGATCACTTATGACGGAGCGCCGGCAGTACGCACGCGTTCCAATGGCACCAGCCTCGGCGCAGCCGATGTTGATTCCGTGCAGGAGATCCAGATTCTTACAGCCGACTACGCGGCCGAATACGGGCGGTCGTCCGGCGGGCAGATTCGCGTCGTTTCCAAAAGCGGAACGCAGGCCTTCCACGGCGCTGCCTATGATTACGTTCGCAACACCATCTTCAACGCGAACACCTGGCAGCGAAATACTACGCCGTCAACCGCGTTCATCACTGCTCCAGTGCACTACAACCAGTTCGGATTCAATTTTGGTGGGCCGGTGTATATTCCGAACCACTTCAACACCAACAAAGACAAGCTATTTTTCTATCAAGGCGAAGAGTGGGTGAGATATGTCTTTACCGATACCAGCTCACTGACGGTGCCGACGCTGGCGATGCGAACGGGTGACTTCAGCGAATTACTGAACCCGAACAATATTTTCGTTACGCGCAAGGACCCATCTGGCATCAAGCTGCCTGTTGTAATAACTGATCCCACTTCGCCACTGGCTGCGCAATGCGGAAAAGTCATTGCTCCGGGCACCGTGAATACCAATGGCTGCTTCCCCGGAAATATCATTCCCGCGAACCGAGTAAGTCAGAACGGCCTGGGTATTCTCAACGCGTACCCGGCTCCGAACCTGACGACCCCAATCAACGGCAACAACAATTGGTTCTTCTCCGCAAAACATCCTCAGAATCAGCGCAAGGACACGACTGCGGTCGATTGGAACGCGACAGACAAACAGCAGGTCCGCTTCCGCCGGGTGTACTACACGTTCTTCGAATACCAACCCCTCGACGGTGGCACCAACGAGACGCCAAAGTTCTTCGATCGCCCAAACCAGACGAACTCGATCAACTATGTTTGGAATATCAGCCCCACCAAGGTCAATGAACTCTTGATCTCTGGCAGCAAGGACAACGTTCATATTCCCATCGATGCCGCCCATTATCTGGACCGGACAAAAGGCGCGGCGCAGGGGCCCGGTCTGTTCGGCACGAACTATAACTACATATTTACCGACGGCAAGCTGCTCTCAACCCGTATTCCTACGGTAAACATGAACGAATTTTCGGGATTGAGCGGTGGGCCCTATCCATCGCACTCGTCGGGGCCGATCATCGATGCTTCTGACAGCCTCACCTGGGTGACAGGAAATCACACCTGGAAGTTCGGCGGGCTCTTCGAATACCAGGGCGAGAACGACAATGATGAAATCAACGTGCAGGCCTGCCCAACTTGCACAAACAACCAGAACGGTCAATTTCAGTTCAACGATTCTCGAGCCGGCGGCACTTCACTTGGCGTTGCCAATGCCGCTCTGGGACTTTTCGACAGGTACTCGGAAATCGGCCACCGGGCTTTCACAGTTTTTCGCGCCAACATGTATGAAATCTTTGCCCAGGATTCCTGGAAGGCGCGGCCGAATTTAACCATCAACGCAGGCTTGCGCTATACCATCATCGAACCGTACCACGCGTTATGGCAAAACCAGATCGTATTCGACCCGGCGTTTTACGATCCCAGCATCGCTGTTACGGTTGATCCCAAAACAGGTCTGATCACCGGTTCGCCAACGATTGCCCAACTGTACAACGGCATGGTGATTCCCGGCAGCGGTTTCTCGCAGTCTGCGAAAGCCCACGTTCCTGAGGCGAACACCTCTTTGTACAACGGGTTGTTCCGCGGTGTCCCCAACCACTACTCGGACATTCAATGGAACGATATCCAGCCGCGACTCGGAATCGCCTACTCGCTCGGCGACAAGACCGTGCTGCGCGCCGGAGGAGGACGGTTCTTTACCCGGCTCGGTGTGAGCGACTCAGTCTTTCTTGGCGGAAACCCGCCATTTCAACCGAATGCCAGTCTCACCAACGGCTCGGTCGACGCGCTGGGGCCGAATGCAGCCGGCAACATTCCCCTGGTTGTAACCACGCAAGCGAGGAACCTGAGAAATCCAGAAGCTTGGAACTGGAACCTCACCGTTGAGAGGCAACTGCCGTGGCGGTCGGTGGCAAGTGCAGGCTACGTAGGACGGCGTGGTCTGCGCCTGCAGCGCGAGGCAGACATCAATCAGCCGACATTAGCGACGGTAGCGGCGAATCCAGGAGTAAATCTTGACGCGCTTCGTCCATACAAAGGCTTCGGCACGATTCGGCAAACGGACAATGTGGCGAGTTCCATGTACAACTCCCTGCAGCTAAGCTGGAATCGCCGCGCAGCGAATGGCCTGCAGATCGGGGCCGCGTATACGTTCTCCCACAGCAACGACAACGGTTCCAATCAGCGGGATGTCGTGCCTGACACCTACGACACGAGTTTCCTCTGGGGACCCTCCGAGTTCGATTCCCACCACATCTTTGTCTTGAACTATCTCTATCCCATACCCTTTTTCCGGCAACAGTCCGGATTTGTTGGCAAGGTGCTTGGCGGCTGGCAAATCAGCGGAATCGCCCAGTATCAGACAGGATTGCCTTGCAGCGTTGCCGGCGGCAGCGACTATGCCGGCGTTGGACTTGATTCCAACTTCGGCTGCGGCGTCAATGGCCAATACTGGGTCGTGAACGGTAACCCAAAGATCATCGGTACTTTCGGGCCTAACGGGCAGTGGTTCGCCACTACCAATCCCGATGGATCACCGATCTTCACTCAGCCGGCGAAAGGCACGTTCAACACGCAACGTGTCCGTGACATCATCTTTCAACCAGGCTTCGAGAACTGGAACATGGGACTGTTCAAGAAGCTCAACGTGACGGAACGCGTCGACCTCCAGTTCCGCGCAGAGGCCTTCAACGTGTGGAACCATCCGAATTGGTGCGGCGCCAGCGGTTGCAGTGGCACGACCAACGTCGGGTTGAATCCAACCAGCTCAACCTTCGGCAAAGTTACGACCAAGGGAAGCGAGCGCAACCTGCAGCTTTCCCTTAGGGCAGAGTTCTAGGTTAAGTCCCAAGGCCAGGCGCCGGGCGGCATCGCTCGGCGCTTCTTGTTGGTGGCGGCTCTTGTCTGCGGATGACGTCCGGTCCGACCACTTGCCTCTAAGGTCGAGGCTGGCCTATTCCAATCGGAGGCTTCGATTCTGTTCCGGGAACTTGCTCGCTCTTTCCAAATCGTCTGCCAATGATGGCTTTGTAAATGAGGTGGTCGGTGTTGGCGGTGACTCCCACGCCAATGCCGAAATTGATCTCCCATTTCGGCGATACATCGAGATCGATGGAGGGGAAAAATTGCTGCTGCTGTTCCCGAAATGGGTCGATATTCGTGAGTGACCCGACCGCGCCGTAATATTCCAATCCGCCCGCGACCTTCTTGGTGAAGTCATAGCTGACTTTGACGTTGGGTGAAAAATCCCAGCCTAAGTTCTGGCTCGGGCCATGGAAGGATTTGTCGAATGTGGGATTCAGACTGGCATACCACCTGCCCAGCTTCTTGTCGATGATAGGACGGAGCTCAATGGTCCAGCTATCGGCGAAGTAGGTAGGCCGCTGGTATCCGATCTCAGCTGAAAGACTGAGCCCGACCGGCAAATGCCAGCTATCCGGCGCGCGGACTCGCGGCCGGATGTGATCGCCCACCCAATCCCAGCCATGATCCTTACTCACGGAAGTAAAAACGTAGAATCCGGTTTCAAACCAGGAATTCCAGCCGCGCGTGATCTCCAGCGTCTCGTGTTCCTGATGATTCGTCGGATAAGTGCCGTCGCTCGTCACCTTCGCGCCGGAGGCCGTGTAGTTGGAGTGAATTTCGACCATGGTATTGCCGGTCGGAACGGTGTCCGAAGAATAAACCTGGATTTCGTAGTTCCCCTGCGCAGCGCAAGAACAGGATGTGACCACGCCACACAGGGCGGCGAGAATAAAAGTCTTCATCGTGATCGAAGTTCAGACCGAGGGTACCATCATAGACGGCAGCCTTAAGCGGCAAGCTGCCGTCGCAACACCGTCAAAGCCGCCAGGTCCTTATACGGCGGCGGCGAGGCTTTCCTGCCTGGTTTGCTCTCGATATCTCCAGCAGAACCAGAGCACAGTTCCCAGCAATCCGCACCATGCCACAAAGCGCGTAACTGAGCCGATCTGCACGGCATGAGGGAGGACTCCGAGGCGGCTGAAAATATTGAACCAGTCGTGGTCGGATTCATCGGCGACGGCGCCGACCGTGACCAGCGGCAGCTGACGGGCTATGGCGTCGCTCATATATGTTGCGACGCCGTTGAGGCTGTGAAAGAAAGCGAAGGAGCAGAAGACCGTTCCGGGAAGTTGTGCTTGCACAGCGAAATACCAAGCCAGTAGCGCCGGGACAAGCAACTGAAGGATAGTCCCGCCCCAAAGTTGAAGTGTCTGGCCAAAGTAGCTGAACAGCAGATGACCGCCTTCGTGGATGGGCAAATGAACGTTGTCCAGCAATGTCATTTGACCGAAATGCCTGACTAGAAAAAGAAGCAGCAGCGCGTAAAAGGCGAGCCAGCCGTAGAACTCAGAGCGGGAAACCGGCCTCCATTCAATCTCGGGCATGGGAGCAGAGTACAAAAGACACGGTGCGCAGAATAGGGAAGACGAGGCGCTGAACCAAATCCGGAACGGGCGCTAGCCGGGTGAAGTTGTCTGAAAGCATCCTGCCGGAGCTCGCCAGCAACAAACAATGGCACGGAGCGAACTGATGAAGAAGACTTTGCAGCAACTCACATTGACCGCACTGGCTACCGCCATGCTTGCCTTAGGCGCGGCAGCACAAACCGCAGGCCAGGACATCAAAAACGCCGGCCATGATACGGCTGATGCAACCAAGCAGACAGCCCACAAAACTGCGCGAGCCACGAAGAAAGGCGCACACAAAGCCGCGCACGCTACGAAGAAGGGCGCTAACAAGGTCGAGCAGAAGACCGATCCTGATAACCCAAAATAGGACCAGCACGAGCGCGTAGCGGACAAGTCGGCTGTCGGAGCCGACCGCTATGCCTCGCCGGCAAACACTCGCGCGAATATCTTTCCCACGTTGGTGAGTTGACGCTGCAGGTCGAACGCCCGGTCGATCTGCGCGCCGGAGAGCTTGCCGCGAATCTCCGCATCAGCCTGCACCGACTGGCGGAAGCGCGTTCCGTTCTTCCATGCATCCATCGCGTGCTTCTGCACCAGGCGATAAGCGTCCTCGCGCGACATTCCTGCCTCTGCGAGATCAAGCAAGAGCTGTCCGCTGAAGATGAGTCCGCCGGTGCTCTCGAGATTCGCCAGCATGCGATCAGGATAGACCAGCAGCGTATCTATGAGAGTGGTCGTCTTGTGCAGCAGGTAGTCTGTGAGGATCGTCGAATCGGGAAGGATGATTCTCTCGACCGACGAATGCGAGATGTCGCGCTCGTGCCATAACGCCACATTCTCCAGTGCAGCTTGAGCATTCGATCGAACCACGCGCGCCAGTCCGCTGATCTGCTCGCAGTTCACCGGATTGCGTTTGTGCGGCATGGCCGATGAGCCCTTTTGTTTCTCGCTGAAGTACTCTTCCGCTTCGCGCACTTCGGTGCGCTGGAGATGGCGGATTTCCACGGCGATCTTGTCCAGCGTACTGGCAATCACGGCCAGCGTCGCGAGATAGAAAGCATGGCGATCGCGCTGAATCACCTGACTGGAGATTGCGGCCGTCTTTAGCCCGAGACGCTGGCAAATTTTTTCTTCCAATTCGGGACTCAAATGGGCAAGCGTGCCAACGGCGCCGGATATCTTTCCCACGCGCATGTCTTCGGCCGCATGTTCGAAGCGAGCGATGTCGCGCTCCACCTCGGCATACCAGTTCGCCAGCTTCAGGCCGAAGGTCGTCGGTTCTGCGTGGACCCCGTGAGTGCGTCCAATCGTCGGTGTGAACTCGAATTCGAACGCGCGCCGCTTGAGGACCTTCGCCAGAGCATTGAGATCGTCTCGGATGATGCCCGAGGCTTCGCGCAATTGCAGCGCCTGCGCCGTGTCCACAACGTCATTGGAGGTGAGCCCGAAATGCAGCCAGCGGGATTCGGGGCCCATTTTCTCGGCGACGGCAGTGGTAAAGGCGATGACGTCGTGCTTCACCTCGGCCTCGAGCTCCTGGATCCGCTTGAGGTCGAAGTCGCCGCGCTCATGGATGGCTTTTGCCGCCGACTGCGGAACGAGCCCGGCTTCAGCCAGCGTCTCCGTCGCGGCCGTTTCTACCTTTAGCCACATGCGGAAGCGATTCTCTTCGCTCCACAGCCGACCCATTTCGGGACGCGTATAACGCGCGATCAAACGGATTGTCCTTTGCGGAGTCTGATCATTGCTTAGGCTGCTGGCCTTCCTCCAAGTCCTGGGGAAACGATTTGAAAGCGATTTCGCGTGACTTGGCGGAGACGTTCTTGGCGTCGTCTTCGTCATACTGCTTCAACGTTCCGCGAATCACCCAATAGCCTTCCGCTTGTGGGGTTTTGCCCTCACCGCGGCTCACCGACCCCGAGAACTCGAACCATGTGCCATGCACGGCCTTGGTGGTAAAGCTGAGCTTGTTTCCGTCAAGCGAGCCTTTGCTGAAGAATTGGTCCAGGAAGGCGTCTTTGTCGCTCTCGCGATCTCCGTAGCGAGAGACGAAGCCGCTGAGCTTGCCTTGTTCTACCGTGATCTGCACGAACTCGCCTTCCCGCAGGAAGGTGTACATGCCGGAGATTTCTTCGCCAATCGTCTTCTGCTCGGGCGAGACAGAGGCCGCGGTTTTGCCGTGTTTCTGGCCCAGACAGGGAAGCACCGGCAACATGAAAAAGCCGAGCAGAATCAAGGCTCGCGCGCATAAGGTACGCGGGATAAGCCGGACTTGGGTAACCATCTTAGGCATTCGTCTTAACCGATTCCCTGCATTTATCAAGGTATAATCCAGCTACTCTGTAAGCAAACGGTTTTTCCATGTCCGCCCCATGCAGTTCGGCGCAGCAAGCTCTTTTCCCGCCTAAGGCTGCGCGAGAACCCCGGCTTAATTGGGAACTTTCGCCTTGGCGTGCCTCGTTCAGAGAGAGTTTCGCAGCTGCATTTCAGAAAGACGTTCCGCTGTCTCTGGGATTTCGCCCCGGCGTTTTCTGGAAGGACGTTTTCGTCGATCAGCGGCTCAACTGGCGGAGCATCGTCCGCTCGTACGCTGGACACCTGGCATTTGCGGGACTCGTTTACGTGCTTTCGATGCCTTTCTACGCTAACCGCCTGCGCGTGATCGAAAATGTGCGGCATGACCGCCTGGTTTATCTGAATGCGGAAGAGTACCTGCTCGCTCCCGAGCCGGAAAGAATCGAAGCGCTGCCTCGTCAGATGGCGCCGGTTGTGGCCCGGAGTTCCAGAGCTGCGCAAGCCAGCCCCGCCGAGTCGCGCAGCCGTGCGGTGCAGGCTATGGCGATTCCAAAGTGGGCCGATAATACTTTCCACACGATCGTCGCTCCCAATGCGCCCAAAATCCTGGCCAGTGCTCCAGTTCCTGATATCGTGCTCTCGAGCTCTGTCCCGCAGGCGCCGCCGGTCGCCGCCGCGAATACTCCCAAGCTGGTCGCTCCGGTTCTCGACGTAACGCCGATCGCGCCTCCACCGCAGGCTGCGCAAGCCGAGCTCGCTGCGCACTTATTGCCGGAAGCCGCGCCAATTGCGCCGCCAGTAGAGCTCACCACGACCCGCGATCTGGCGGACTTGAGCGTCGCGCCTGTTCCGGAAGCCATACGGCCGGAGCCAAAGCTCACAGTTGCCGCGAGCCGCACTGTTCCCAATATGGGCACAGTAGAACCTGTCGCTCCTCCGCCCGATTTAAAACTCGCGTCTTCTCAGGCGGCACAGGAATTACCACGAGAGGCGCAGCCAGTTGCTCCTCCTCCTGATTTGAGCGGCGCAGGCAGCGCAGTTCAGACCGCAGGTTCGCTCATTTCTATCAACCTGAATCCGGTCGCAGGTCCGCCGCGGGAGGCGGACGGTTCACGCCGAGGAGCATTCGCCGGCAGTCCGGATGGCAAGCCCGACGCGTCCGCACTCCCCGCGCGTCAAGCCGGCGGGACAGGACCGGGGGGGGATTCACCGGTCGCGACAAAAGAGGAACTGGGAATCATTGCTGCTGCAGTGCCGCGTGGAATTGTCGCCGGCGCGCCAGCGGTTACGACGCCTGCTCTGTCCGCAGGAGCGGATGGTAGTCCCCGCAACTCGCTGCTGGCCATGGCGCGCGCAGGAATCACGCTGCCATCGCCGAGGGTTTCTGTGGTGACCGAGCCGGACCCGCTCGATCAGCGCGTTTTTCGCGGGCGGAAGTACTACACCATGGCACTCAACAAGCCGAATCTCACCTCCGCTGGAGGGAGCTGGATCTTCCGCTTTGCCGAGCGCGCGCCCGCAGCGAAAGCGGGTGATGTGACCGCGCCAATCCCGCTGCGCGAAGTTGATGCAGCCTATCCAGCCGACCTGATCCGCGACAACATCCAGGGAGTCGTAATCCTATATGCGGTGATCCGGGCCGACGGCAGCGTAGCCGAAGTGAAAGTTCTGGAGGGCTTCGACGACCGTCTCGACGAAAACGCGCGGCGCGCTCTCAGCGCCTGGCAGTTCGCTCCCGGCACTCGCAACGGCAACCCGGTAGATCTGGAGGCCGTCGTGCGAATCCCATTTCGTACCAAGCGCGGTTACTAAGCTGACGCCGCGCTTTACGGGAGAATTCCCTGCGCGCCCTTTCGCAGGGTGCGATTTCAAGAGAGTACTCGCTTCACCCCCTTTTCAAAATGGTCAGGCAAACGCAACTTAGATGTGTTGCTTACGAACACCGAATCCTGCCACCCGCCGTCCGCGGAGGCTCGTGCTTTATAACTAACGATGAGGACAAGGAACTTGGCTTAACGGCAGCCAAATCATCCTCGCCCTGGATAGAGATTTTTTTATGTTGTTTCGGAAATCTGACGACAAGAAATTTCGTCTCGGTCTGGGCGATCCCGGCAACACAAAACAGTACTCCGAGAAAAATGAGACCCGTGCGCAACATTGTGGGATTCACTCCTTAATGATGTGCCGCTTGGGCGGGTGGCCGACCCGTTCTTGGATCAAGGTTTTGCTGTTTGTTTACGATACCAACAGCTAGGTGTTGAAAACAGTACTAGAGGAGCAGATTAGGGTCGGCCGCTCGTCCTCGGAAGTAAATACTCAGTTCTGCCTCACAACTTTCGCTGGCAAAGGCTGAGGTTTCGGGTTAGCACAATACCTAGAAGCCGCCTTTGCGGTTTCGTGTGGAAAGCAAGAGAACTCTGGGGCAAAAAACACGAGGGCAGATTGAGCAAATTCCCTGCAAATTCCCTGGTGGTCCGCGAAAACCCGCTGTTTATGCGGGTCGCAGAAAGGAATTTTTTTCTGCGGGAAAAAATTCCCTGCTAAATTCCCTGCGCAGGGAATTTGGGCTAGTCAGATAAGTTCGCTGAAAATTTCACTCTTCTCGTGAAAGCGCGAGGGTTTCCGGCCGCCTGATAGTCCAAGCTCTAGCTTTTTCCTGCGCCGGCAGCCTGCACTTTGGAGGCGGCTTCGCTGCCAATCAGCGTTGCGTTCTGAATCTGTTGGTAGAAGTCGCTCATTGCTCCCGGCGAATTCGGCATAAGGATGGTATTGCTGTGGTCCTGGGCGCCGATTTCCTTCAGGGTATCGAAGTATTGGGTCATGAGCACGAGGGCGATTACGTCGCGCGCGCTGGTGCCTTCGATGCTCTCTTTAAATGCCTCGACTGACTCGCGCAGGCCATTGATGATCGCCTTTCGCTGATCGGCGATGCCTTTACCTTGAAGCGCTTTGCTCTCCGCTTCAGCTTCGGCCTGCTTCACTTTGAGGATTTTTTCGGCTTCGCCGCGTGCCTGAGCTGCGACCTGCTCCCGCTGGGCGGCGTTGATGTCGTTCATCGCCGACTTGACTTTGGGATCGGGATCGACGTCCGTCACTAGCGCCTTGATGATTACGTAACCGAACTCGCTCATCACGCTCGAGAGCTCCTGCTTCACGGCGTCGGCTACGTCGTCTTTCTTCTCAAAGACATCATCGATGCCCATCTTCGGAACCTGGGAGCGGACTGAGTCGAAGACATAGGATGTAATCTGATCGCCCGGTGACTGCAGCTTGTAATACGCCTGGTAAACCTTGTCCGCCAGCACCTGGTACTGCACGGAAACCATGACTTTCACGAACACGTTGTCGCGGGTCTTGGTCTCAACTTCCACCTTAAACTGCTGTACGCGCAGAGTCATTCGTCCGGCCACGGTCTCGAACCAGGGCAGCTTGAAATTCAGTCCTGGACCGGCGATTCGAATGAATTTGCCAAAGCGCTGGATCACGGCTGCTTCGGCCGTGTCCACCGTGTACAGCCCACTCAGAATCGTCGCCGCGACGACTACGCCCAGCACGATCAATCCAATGACATTTGGATCCATAATTCCCTCCGGAGGTTATGGCACGAGAGTATCGCGATTGCCGGCTGGAGCAATCGGTTTTTCTGTTTAGCAGCTGTATGCCAGGTGCCTTAGATTCTGTGCAGTTATTCTGATCGCGAGTACAACCGGGGCTCCCGCCCAAATCTTCCAATTACTTAGGCCATCATTTAGAGTGACCGTGCCTGCGGCAGGGCGCCTTTTCCTCATTTCCGAAGAAAGCCGCAGCACAGGAAAGAGGATCCTATGCGTAAGTTAGCCGCCGTAGTAGTTGGGCTGGTTGTGCTCGTCGTCATCGCTGCGCTTGCGCTGCCTGCCATCATCAACGTCAATCAGTATCACGACAAAATTCAGGCCGAGTTGCAGCAGAAACTTCATCGTCAAGTGCAGCTTGGCGACATGAAGCTGAAGATCATTCCTTTTTCGATTCGTGTGGCCGATGCGCAGATCGGCGAAGACGCGAAGTTCAACACGGGACGTCCGTTCGCATCGGCTTCGGAGTTGGCTGTGAGCGCCAAGCTTCTGCCCTTGCTTCGACATGAAGTGGAAGTCAACTCGGTCGAGCTTGTGAATCCCAAGATTGAGCTCGTGCGCAACGCGCAGGGGGTGTGGAATTTTGCCAGCCTGCAGGGCGGCGGGGAGTCAGCGCCATCGTCCACAGCTCCTGCCCAGCCGGCCAATGGCAATAAGCCGAGCCCCGCGTCAGCTCCGGCACAGCAGCAGACGGCATCGACGTCGGCTCCAAGCGGAAGCTCGAGTCAGGCTTTGACCCTTGGCGAACTGAAGATCACCGACGGTCAGGTGGCGGTAACCGATCAGCAGAAGCATCAGAGCCGCGCCGTGTACGACCACATCGATCTCGACCTTTCGGACTATGCTCCCGGCAAACCCTTCAACCTCGCGCTTGCGGCTCATCTGCCAGGACAAGGCGATCAGTACGTGAAGTTCGACGGCAGCGCGGGTCCGCTGAACGAGCAGAACTCGATGGCAACGCATCTCGATGGCCGTCTGAAGCTCAACCAGGTTTCCCTTAATGGGCTGCAGAAATTCCTAAACTCGCCGCAATTGCAGCAGTACGATGCCGTAGCCAGCGGCGATGCCAGCGTGCGCAACGACAATGGCAGTATGCAGTCTGCGGGCAACATCGAGCTGAATAACGTCCGCGTGAAGGGCGTTGAGATCGGTTATCCCATCAAAGCGGACTACGACGTCAGCGACAATCTCAATACCGACGTCATCAAGATCTCGAAGATGAACGTGAATTTTGGGCCGACCCCGATCAGCCTGAGTGGCGAGCTGAATACGCGGCCTACGCCGGCGCAGCTTAATGTGCAGGTGAAAGCCAGCAATGCGTCGATCAGCGAACTGGCCAAACTCGCCGGCGCCTTCGGCGTGGCGTTCAATCCGGGAATGGAGGTTGCCGGCACGTTGAATGCGGACATCCATGCACAAGGTTCTTCCGACCAGCCTGCGTTGAACGGCAATCTGAGCGCAACGAATCTGGTGATCAGCGGCAAAGAGGTGCCTCAGCCGGTAAAAGTGCCGGCAATTAATCTTTCGCTGACTCCCGAGCAGGTAAAGTCCAACGACTTCACCGCGCAAAGCGGAGGAACCACCCTCAACGGCAATTTTGCCCTGTCTCACTACACCAGTCCTAACAGCACGGTCGATGCCGCCATTCGAACTCAGAACGCGAACCTGGGCGAGCTGATCAACATCGCGAAGGCTTATGGAGTTTCTGCGGTTGAAGGGATGAGCGGATCGGGCTCTCTATCGCTCGACGCGCACGTACAAGGTCCAATGAAGCAGCCGGACCGCATGGTCTACAGCGGCACGGGCTCCCTGCAGAATGCGACCATCAACACTCCGAATTTCACAAAGCCGCTTTTAGTGCATACGGCGAACCTGCGCTTTGCGCAGAACTCCGCTGTGCTTGAGAATCTCCAGGCTTCTTTGGGAAGCACGAACGCGAGCGGCACGGCTACGGTGCGTAATTTCGCAGCTCCGCAGGTCCAATTTGCGCTGAGCGCCGACAAGCTCAACATCACCGAGTTGCAGCAGATCACCGCAGGCAAAGCTCCCGCCAAACGAGCGGCGGCCGATCGTTGGTCACTTGTGCCATCTGCGAATGCGCAGGAGACGAGCAGCAGCATCTCCCATCTCGGTGGAACTGGGACGCTCAGCGTCGCCAGCATCATCTTCGATCAGCTCGTGCTCAGCAATTTCAAATCGAACCTGACATTCTCCGGCGATCCTGCAGGAAACCTGATGCGCACACTCAACGGCGACATCAATTTCAATACGGGAAATGGAAAATTTCAGGGAATCGATTTGCTGCACGAGCTTTCTTCGATCGCCAAGTTCACCTCTCCCGGACAAACTCAGCAATCGCAAGGATTCACCAACATCGTGAAGCTTGGGGGTCTGATCAACGTTAGGAATGGTCTTGCCAGCACCAACAATCTGCAAGCTGTAATCGACGGTGGAACGCTGGGA
>JAFAUE010000271.1 GCA_019243475.1 Acidobacteriota bacterium
CCGCTCAATACGCTTTTCATAATCTTTGCCTTGAAAGATGCGCTTCACGTAAATGCTGGGCGTCATCACCTGGTCGGGGTCGATCTCTCCAACCTCGACCAAATGTTCAACCTCTACGATCGTGACTTTCGCCGCCGTTGCCATCATGGGGGAAAAGTTTCGCGAAGTCTTGCGATAAACCAGATTTCCCCATTTGTCCCCCTTCCAGGCTTTGATCAGTGCAAAGTCGGCGGTGAGAGCCCGTTCCATCAGATATGGGCGACCATCAAAATCGCGGGTTTCTTTTCCCTTGGCGACCATCGTGCCCACGCCGGTTGGTGTGTAGAAGGCCGGAATTCCCGCGCCGCCGGCGCGAATGCGCTCTGCGAAGGTGCCTTGGGGTACGAGGTCGAGATCAATCTTTCCCGTGAGCACCAGGTCCTCCAGGTATTTGTTTTCTCCCACGTAACTTCCGATGTGTCGCTTGATTTGTCCAGCTTCCAGCAATAGGCCCAGACCCCAATGGTCGACGCCGACGTTGTTGCTGATCGTCGTGAGGTTCTTCACCCCTTTGCGGACTAATGCGGCAATAAGATTCTCCGGAATGCCACACAGCCCGAAGCCTCCGACCATCACCGTCATGCCATCCTCGATGTCGAAGATGGCTTCATCAGCGTTGGCAAAAACCTTATTCATAAACTCGGCAGAATAACAGCTACCAGCTGCCAGCTTCCACCTACCAGCTAATGGGTAACGTGCCAGCTTGCCAGGGAGCTCCGTCGTCGGAGCTTGGACGCGATTGCACTGGGTTCAGAAGGGTGCGCGCGCACTGCCGATTGTCGAAGGCCCATTTTCACCGCGTATAATCGGCGTGAGGTGGTCCCCGCAGTAATGAACCTTCCCGGCAGTCTTGGAGAACTCCGCACAAGTCACTTTAGTGAATCGAATCTACGCGTGCGTCGCGTGAAAGACGAAATGCGCGACAACCTGATGAGAAAACTGAGGACCGGCGAGCCGATCTTTAGCGGACTGGTCGGCTACGACGATTCTGTAATGCCTCAGGTGGTAAATGCCGTTCTCTCGCGGCACAACTTCATCCTCCTCGGATTGCGCGGCCAGGCGAAGAGCCGAATTCTTCGCGCCCTCACCTCGCTCTTGGACCCGCAGCTTCCTTACGTGAAGGGTTGCGAGATCCATGACAATCCCTACGACCCGCTGTGCCGCCGCTGCAGGAATCTGATTGCGGAAAAGGGCGACGCAACTCCAATCGCCTATCTCACTCCTCAAGAGCGCTACGTTGAAAAACTGGCAACGCCAGACGTCACAGTCGCAGATCTGATTGGCGACATCGATCCCATCAAAGCCGCCCGCGGCGCGCTCGATCTCGCCAGCGAACTCACGGTGCATTATGGCCTGCTGCCCCGCGCCAACCGGGGCATCTTCGCCATCAACGAGCTTCCCGATTTGGCAGGCAAGATTCAGGTGGCACTGTTCAACATCATGCAGGAAGGCGACGTGCAGATTAAGGGATACCCGGTGCGCCTGAACCTCGATGTCGCTCTGGTCTTTAGCGCCAACCCCGAAGACTACACCGCACGCGGAAAAATCGTGACGCCGCTGAAAGACCGTATTGGCTCTGAGATTCGCACGCACTACGCGAACACGCTGGAAGAGGGCGTTGCCATCACTCAGCAGGAAGCGTGGGCACAGCGCAACGGCCATCCGCTTATCGTTCCGCAATACATTCGCGAGATCGTCGAACAAATTGCGTTCGCTGCCCGCGAAGATAAACGCGTCGATAAGCGCTCCGGAGTAAGTCAGCGGCTTCCCATTTCGACAATGGAGAATGTAATCTCCAACGCCGAGCGACGTGCTCTGCGCAACGGCGAGAGCACCGTCGTCCCTCGGGTAAGTGACATCTACAGCGCTATGCCGGCGATCACGGGCAAACTGGAATTGGAATATGAAGGCGAGCTGCGCGGAGCGGACACCGTAGTTCGCGATCTGATCCGACTGGCAGTAGCGCGAACCTTTGACACATATTTCAAAGATTCCAACATGCAGCAGATCACGCAATGGTTCGATCTTGGCGGACAGCTCAAATTCAGCGACAGCGCTGCTTCGAGCGAGCTCCTCGACGGGTTGAAGCACATCCAGGGCCTAACGGAAAAATTGAGCTCCGTGGATGTGAAGCCAAAAGATAAAGCCGAACTGTTGGTATCTGCCGCCGAGTTTCTGCTCGAGGGCCTCTACGCTCATAAGCGCATCGGCCGCAGCGAAGAACGGGTGTTCACGGCTCCGGAGAAGCAGCGGCATGTAGAAAAAACACCGGGAAGGGAAGAGCCCGCTCGTCCAAGAAGACCGTATAACTAGAAACAACGGGCGATAAGCCCTAAGAATTTGGCGAACAACTCTCGCCTATTGCTCATTGCCTATCGCTTCTTGCGGGTTTTGTACATGAAGTTCATCAAG
>JAFAUE010000430.1 GCA_019243475.1 Acidobacteriota bacterium
ATCGCTCGCTCAAAAAAGAAAAGTCCCTCAGAAATTCCCTGAAGCAGGGAATTTGCCGCGCTTCACGAGCGGGCTAAAAAGCTCATTCTGGGTCCGCGGAAGCCAGGGCCAGGAGGGCCAGAAGGATGCGCTTGAGCGCAAGCGACCTGCCGCGCGGATCGAACCACTCGCGGACCGTGTGCGCGCCGCCGCCCGTGCCGCCGGCGCCGAGAGTGACGGCCTCTCGTCCCAGGGAGATGGGAATATTGGCGTCGGTGGAGGCGCGGCGCATCTGCGATGCGATTCCCAAATGAGCGTCCACGGCGCGGATGACTTCAAGGATGTGGGAATCCTCCGGAAGCTCCCCGGCCGGACGGTCGCCGATCTTCCTGAGCTCCCAGCTTAGTTTGGCTGGTTCGCCCGCGCGTCCTTTGGCGGGGAGTTCTGTCTGAATGACGCCGCGGAGTTCGTCTTCGAGCCGCTCCAGCTCCTCCATCGACGCCGAGCGCAGGTCGATGCTGACCTGTGCTATTTCGGGAATGGAGTTGACCGATGTTCCGCCGCTGATCACCCCGAAGTTGAGTGTCGTTTTAGGCGTAGCCGGCAGGGCGGTCTGGCTGAAGCGAGAGACGATGCGTGAAATAGCCACGATAGGATTGGGCTGTCCGAAGTCGCTCCAGGAATGTCCGCCGGGACCGCGCACGATCACTTCGAAGCGGCGGCTGCCGAGCGCTTGTCCGATGATCGCGTCGTTTCCGCTGCCGTCGATCACAACGGTGCTCCCGATGCGGTCCCGCCACGGCGAGCTCTCAAAGATGTGCCGTATGCCGCGCAGGTCGCCTTCCCCCTCTTCACCAACATTTCCGATGAAGAGCACGTCGCACGCGCAGCGAATCTGCGCGTCGATCATTGCCCATGCGGTTGCCAGCATGGCGACGACTCCCGCGGCGTTGTCGCTCACGCCGGGACCGTAGATGCGATCGCGGTCTTCGTGGATCTGCAGCGCGGTGTCCGTCGGGAAAACCGTATCGAGGTGCGCGGTGATCGCGATTGCCGGGAGATTGCGGTCTTCTCCAGGAAGCACCGCGAGAACGTTGCCGATGGCGTCGGTTTCTACGGAAGCGAAACCCAGGCTGCGGAATTGTCCGCGCAGCCATTCCGCGCGCGCGGCTTCCCCAAATGGCGGAGCGGGAATGCGTGCTAACTCAATCTGCAGCCGGCGCAGCTCGTTCTCGCGTACCGCGAACTTCGCAAACGCGGCGTGAACGGCGCGCATTTGCGCGAGTTCAGAGATTTGTCGGGAAATTGTGGCGCTCTCGGCGGTGCGCGCAGGCGAATTCATGGATCAGTCGGCCATCGCCGGAGCACGCCGGTCCTTCTCGGGCAGGCATTCCATGATCTCGCGATCGAGCAGGATGCGGTTAGACTGCTTGGCCTTCTGGTAGATGCGTTCGACGGTGGCATCGTCGGGCTTGAGCCCTTTGCGCTCCAGCCAGAACACGACATTGGATTTTCCCGACATGGGACCGATCTCGATCACCTGCTCCTTGCCAAAATAGTGCGACGGCACGCCCGAATATACGGTATTCGCAAGTTCCAGATCGTTTTTGCGGAATGCCTTGATTACCGCAGCGGCGTGCACTCCGGTTGCTGTGCGAAATGCGTCCTCTCCCATAACGGGATAGTTGCGCGGAATCGGCACGCCGGTTGCGTCGGAAACCGTCTGGCAATATTCGTTCAAGCAGGTGAGATCTTGCTGGTCCCAGGGTGGGACAGCCATCAACTTGAGGTTCACCAGCATCTGGTCCATCTGCGTGTTGCCCACGCGCTCGCCGATGCCGATCGCGCAGGCGTGCACGCACTCTGCGCCGGCTGCAAGCGCCGCCAGTGAATTCGCAACAGCCAGACCGCGATCGCAATGCCCGTGCCAATCCACGCGAACCTTCTCGCCGCTCGGCTTCACCACTTCGTCGATCACGAACCGCATCAACGCCGCCACACCCGACGGTGTGACGTGCCCGCACGTGTCGCAGATGACGATGGCGCGCGCGCCGCATTCAATCGCCGTCTTATAAAGACGCTTTACCGTTTCGGGATCGCAGCGCGTGGTGTCCTCGGTGACGTACATCACTTCGAGCCCGATCGAACGAGCGTATTTGACGGCGCTTTCGGTGGTCTTGAGAAGGAAATCACCGGTCCAGTCTTCGGCGTATCGGCGAATGGGACTCGAGCCGATGAAGGTCGCAACTTCGATTGGAATTCCGACTTTCTCCTGAATCTCGGCGACAGGTCGAATGTCGTTCTGGTGGGTGCGCGCGGCGCAGTTGCCGCGAATCTTCAGCCTGGAATCGCGAATCTCGCGCGCGAGCCGCTCGACGTCGGCACAAGCGCGTGCTCCTGCACCCGGCAGTCCCATATCGAGAAAGTTGATTCCCAGCCTCTCCATAAGATGAAGAATGCGGAGTTTCTCCTCAATCGAGGGATCCTTGACCGAAGGCGATTGCAGCCCATCACGCAGCGACTCATCAGTAAGCATCACGCGCCCGGCAGGCCGGAATTCCGCGCCGGGGACGTTGTTCCAGTCGTAGATCAGCGATGAATGCTTTAGAGGCATGAGTCGTTCTACTGATTGTAGAACGAAAACGGGACGAAGCTAGCGCAGCGCCTGCTCGACTTCGTCGATCCAGTCCGGCCTTTTGAGGACTTCCCGCGGCTTGGGCCCATCGGCTGCGCCGACGATTCCGTCGTGCTCCATGAGGTCAATCAGGTGAGCTGCGCGACCGTAGCCTATGCGCAGACGGCGCTGCAGCAGAGAGGTCGAGGCTTTGCCGAATTCCAGGACGAGGCGTACTGCATCTTCGAACAGTTCGTCGTGTTCTTCATTGCCAAGATCACTGCCGCCTTCGCCGCCGGATTCCTCTTTTGGCGCTTCGAGGAACTTCTTCTCATATTCGGCTTCACCCTGCGATCGCCAGAACTCGACCACTTGTGCAATCTCGTTTTCCGTAACGAAGGGCGCGTGCAGGCGTTGCACGCGTGCAGACCCCGGCGCGAGAAAGAGCATGTCGCCGCGTCCGAGCAGAGACTCGGCGCCGTTGGCGTCGAGAATCGTCCGCGAATCTACCTTGGTCGCCACGCGGAAGGACATGCGCGTGGGCACATTCGCCTTGATGAGTCCGGTGATCACGTCCACGGACGGACGCTGCGTCGCGAGCACCAGGTGAATGCCCACCGCGCGCGCCATCTGAGCCAAACGCGTGATCGATTCTTCGACGTTCTTGCCATCGAGCATCATCAGGTCGGCAAGTTCGTCGATGATGATGACCATGTAGGGTAGCGGTTTGTGCTCGGTCTCGCCTTCCTGCTCGAAGAGGCTGGGCGTGTCCTCGGAGAAAAGCTTGTTGTACTGATCGATATTCCGGACACTCTTCTCGGCCAGCAGCTTGAGCCGGCGCTCCATCTCGCGTACCGCATTGCGCAGCGCCACGGCCGCCAGCTTCGGCTCGGTGATGATCGGGGTGTAGAGATGCGGCACGCCATCGTAGTTCCCAAGTTCCACGCGCTTGGGATCGACGAGGATAAGCCGCACTTGATCGGGAGTCGCTTTGAAGAGCAGCGACATGATCATGGCATTGATCGCCACGCTCTTGCCCGCGCCGGTGGAACCAGCGATCAGCAAGTGAGGCATGGTGGAGAGATCCGCCGTCATGATGCGGCCATTGATGTCTTTGCCCAGCGCCAGCGTCAGCCGTGAGCGCGCGTCCTGGAAGCCTTGCGACTCCACCACCTCGCGCAGAAAAATCGTCTCGCGTTCTGAGTTGGGAACCTGGATGCCGACCGTACTCTTGCCTGGCATGCGCTCGATGAGAATGCTCTCCGCCTTCATCGCCAGACATAAATCGTCAGATAAGCCGGTGATGCGGCTGTACTTGATGCCGGCATCAGGCTTCATTTCAAAGGTCGTGACCACTGGGCCGGGATTGACGTGGGTGATCGAGCCATGCACGTCAAACTCGGCACACTTTTCCACCAGGACCTGTGCGTGCGCCTTCAGCTCCGCTTCGTTGACTGCCTTCTGCTCATCCGGACGCTTGAGCATCGAGCTCGGCGGAAGCTGGAACGTGCCAAAGGTTCGCGGCATGACCGTCTTGCGTTTCGCGCCAGAGTCGGCGCGCGCTCCCACTTCGATCGGCGGTGCTTCGACTTCGGACTCGGGTTCCATTTCGGGAGCTTGGCTCAGGGCCATTTTCTCCAACCCGCTCTTCACTGGTTCCGCATGCTCGTACAAATCGGCAACCTGAGTGATAGGCGAGGGCCT
>JAFAUE010000455.1 GCA_019243475.1 Acidobacteriota bacterium
TCTGCTAAAGCTGCGGCCGAACGAGCGTCCGTTCGTGCTCACCCGCGCCACTTACGTGGGAGGGCAACGCTTCGCCGCCACCTGGACGGGCGACAATTCCAGTACCTGGAACCACATGCGCATCTCCGTTCCCATGCTGGAAAATCTAGGCATCAGCGGTTTTCCCATTTCGGGAGCAGACATTGGGGGATACAAGGGCAGTCCGCAGCCTGACCTGCTGACCAAATGGCTGGAGCTCGGTGCATTCAACCCCATCGACCGCGATCACACGGAAAAAGGCACCGCCGACCAGGAGCCGTGGGTGAGTGGCCCACAGCACGAGGCGATTCGTAAGCGTTACATCGAAGAGCGTTACCGCCTGTTGCCCTACATCTATACCGGTGTGGAGGAAGCCACGCGCACCGGCATCCCGCTCATGCGTCCAATGTTCCTCGAGTATCCTGATCAGGAACCGCTGGTCACGGAAGGTGACTGGGCCAACAGTCAATACTTCTTTGGGCACGACCTCCTGGTTGCGCCTGAGCCATACGAGTTCGTCCAGCCGTACCGCACGATGCTGCCCAAAGGAAACCTCTGGTACGACTACTGGACCGGACAGCAACTTCAACCCGGCGAGATCAAAGTCACTCCGGCGCTGGATACATTACACGTGTATGCCCGTGGCGGCGCCATCATTCCCCGGCAGCCGCTGATACAGAACACGACTGAAAAGCCGCAGGGCCCGCTCGAGCTTCTCGTCTTTCCCGACCGCACCTGCCAAGGCTCGCTGTATCTCGACGACGGCGTCAGCTTCGACTACGCAAAAGGAAATTATCTGCGCGTGGAGTACTCCTGCGAAGGATATGAGGACGCGCTGCGCCTGAACATCTCTCCGCAGAAAGGCAGCTACAAGCCTTGGTTTAATGAGGTTCGGGCCGTTATTTACGGAGTGAAACAGCAGCCGGCTTCGATTGCCCTTAACGGTCAGTCCGTCAAAGCCGACTATGACGCTCGCGCGCAAAAGCTGACGTTGAATTTTCCCAACAATGCGCAGGGCGCGGAGCTCCGACTCTCTTGTGGCGCCGGAGGAGGCAAAGCCCAAGTGTGCTTCGCTGTGACCCAGACAGCGACCGGCGCGGAGTAGCGAATGCTGTTCCAGCGCTTCACGGAAAAAGTGCGGCGCGTAATCTTCTTTGCGCGTTATGAAGTGCCCGATCACGAGCTCGCAGCCGCCCGAAAAGGCGTCAGGTTGGAAAGGATCATTGTGTACGTGCGCCTGCAGAACACCACATAGTCAGCTGCCAAGGCAACCCAAGCTGCTGCTGTAACATCCAAGTTCGTTTACCAGCCCTCTCCCATACTGCGTTAGCGGAGCGTTTGCGCAGCGCCAGGCCCAAGTGTCGATGGAACACTGGCTTTCACGAACTGCAAATTGCAGTTCGCAACTGACCATGGCAGAAGATAAAGTTCGAGGCTTCTTGCAGTTGTGCGTGCTTCTCGTCGTCTTATTTTGTGAGGGGGTGCTTCTCGGGCAAGTGCCCACTGCGGGAGAAGTCGCGCAGAACAGTCCTCCCTCGCTCACCCAGCTCACGCTCGAACAGCTTGGCAACATCGAGGTCACGACAGCCAGCAAAACCCCCGAGCAATTGTGGAAGACCGCTGCGGCGATCTACGTGATCAGTCAGGATGACATTCGCCGCTCGGGCGCCACCAGCATTCCTGAAGCTTTGCGTTTGGCGCCCGGAGTCGAGGTGGGAGAGATCGCTGCCAACAACTGGGCCATTGGAATTCGCGGACTGCAGAGCAATTTTTCCAAATCGGTACTGGTGTTGATCGATGGACGCAGCGTCTATACCCCGCTTTTCGCTGGCGTCTATTGGGACGTTCAAGATCTCCCGCTGGAAGACATTGACCGCATCGAGGTAATTCGCGGCCCTGGAGGAACCATTTGGGGTCCCAATGCTGTCAACGGAGTCATTAACATCATCACCAGGAGTTCCGCGGACACTCACGGCGCAATGGTCTCTTTGAGCGGCGGAAACGTGGATAAGACCGTTGACTCAGCCCGCTACGGCGGCGGCAACGGGAACGGGTTTAACTACCGGATTTTTGGGCGGGGATTCATTCGCGGGCCGGAATTCCACTCGGATGTGAACTTCGATCAGTACCACCAGGAGCGCGCGGGATTCCGTACAGACTGGGACAAGGGCAAGCGCGACACGTTTACGTTTCAGGGCGATGCCTACCGCGGCGACTCTCCTCACCGGCTGTCAATCGGTTCCCTGATTCCCCCTACGCTGGGCATTCAGATTACCGCAGACGACACGGTTTCCGGAGGCGACCTGCTCGCACGTTGGCGGCGCCATCTCTCGAATGGCTCCGAATTCTATTTGCAGGGATACGTTGATCGGACCCAGCGGATTGGACCAGGCTTAGGTGAAAGCCGCAACACCGTCGATGTCGATTTTCTCCATCGGCTCACCGTTGGAAAACGCAATGAGTTCACGTACGGCGGCGGTTTGCGTTGGAGCCCCTATTACATCGAACAAACCTCGCAGTCCATCGACGTCCTTCCCCATCGCGACACCGATCACGTACACAGCCTGTTCTTTCAGGATCAACTCGCCGTCATTCCTGACCATTTGGTGCTCACAGGCGGAGTGAAGATTGAACATACTAACTTCAGCGGCTTCGACGCTCAGCCAACGGTCCGTGTCTTATGGAATCCCTCAGAGCACCAGAGTCTTTGGGCGGCGGTGACCCGCGCTGTGACTACACCATCGCGCTTGGAAGAAGGGTTCGACTTGAACGGCGTAGCTTCCGTGAGTCCCGAAATTGTGTTGCGCGTTTCGGGAAATCCAAAGTTTCAGTCGGAGTCTCTGATTGGATTTGAAGGTGGGTATCGCCAGCTCTTTGGAAAAAGCACCTACGTCGATCTCGATGTCTTTCACAACAGATATCGCGATCTTCAGAGCTTTGGCGCCCCGACCACGGCGGTCGAGAACACGCCGCCGGCGCCGCACCTTGTACTCGACATCCCGTATGCCAACGATATTGCCGGAACGACAGATGGATTTGAGCTGGCCCCGACGTGGAACGCGACCTCAAATTGGCGTCTCAGCGGATCATATTCATTTCTGACTTCAGGGTTTCACGCCAGCGTAACAGCTGCGAACATCAGTTCCACGGGCTCGATCCAGACATACGAAGGATCTAGTCCGCGGCATGAGGTCGAGGCGCGCTCATATCTCACGCTCCATTCCCATATCGAGTTTGATCAGATGTACCGCTACGAAAGCGCTCTGCCCGCGCAAAACGTTAAGGCATATCAAACCATGGACACTCGCCTGGGAT
>JAFAUE010000042.1 GCA_019243475.1 Acidobacteriota bacterium
TGGGCGATGCCTGCACAACGCCGAAGACCACGCCTTGATCCTCCGCCGGCGCGAGTTCGCGCTGCGAGAAGATGTAGAAGGGAACCATGAGCAACGCGACGATGATCCAGACTCCAAAGACCACCGGACGGTACTGCAGCGTGCCAGTCAGCATGCGCTCATAAATCGAGCGCACGTTTTCAAAGCGCCGGTTTACAAAACCAGCGAAGCCACGCTCTGTGGCGCCTTCGCGCAGCAGCTTTGAACCCATCATGGGGGAGAGCGTAAGCGCAACAATTCCCGAAATGACAACCGCTCCCGCCAGTGTGAAAGCGAATTCGCGGAAGAGCGCTCCGGTCAAACCACCCTGGATTCCCACTGGCGCGTATACCGCGGCCAGCGTAATCGTCATAGCGATAATGGGTCCGACCAGCTCGCGCGCCGCGTCGAGTGCCGCACGATATGGAGTCTTGCCTTCATGCAGATGACGTTCGACGTTCTCAACCATCACAATGGCGTCGTCCACGACCAGACCAACGGACAGAACGATTGCCAGCAGCGTCAGCAGGTTGATGGTGAACCCAGCCACCAGCATCAGGAACACCGCTCCTATCAGCGAAACCGGAATCGCAACCACCGGAATGAGCACTGAACGGAAAGATCCGAGGAAGAGGAAGATCACCACGATCACGATGAGCAGCGTCTCCGAAAGCGTGCTCAGCACTTCTTTGATCGCGTCCTGAATGTAAGCAGTCGAATCGTAGGGAATCCCGACCTTCATCCCTGCGGGCAACTGTGCCCGGATTCCCGGAATGGCATCGCGAACGTTTTTGATTACCTCAAGGGAGTTGGCGGTCGGCAGCACCCAGACTCCCATGAAGGTCGCCGACTCGCCGTTGAAGCGAACGTCGTCGTCATAGGTTTCGGCGCCCAGCACAACGTCTGCAATTTCCCCTAAGCGAACGATCGTGCCTTTTTCTTGCTTAACCACGAGCTGGCGAAATTCATCTGCAGTGCGCAAGTCGGTGTTGGCGACTAAGTTCACCGAAACCATGGAGCCTTTCGTCCTACCCAGCGCCGAAAGGTAATTGTTGTTCGCCAATGCGTCGTGGACAGCGGAAGGCGGAATTCCCAGCGCCGCCATCTTCTCCGGCTTGAGCCAGATGCGCATGGCGAAGGTTCGCTTGCCGAGAATGTCTGCACGCTGAACGCCGCTAATCGCGCTCAACTTGGGTTGGACGACGCGCGTTAGGTAGTCGGTAATCTGGTTCTGATCGAGGTCTGCCGAGGAGAAGCCGAGATACATTGCTGCGAACTGCGTATCGGCAGTCTGCAAATCGATCACCGGAGCTTCGGCCTCGGGCGGCAAATCATTCCTGACCTGCGCGACCTTGGACTGGATTTGAGTAAGCGCCGCGTTGGTGTCGTAATTGAGCTTCAGGTGAACTGTGATGGTGCTCAGCCCCTGTGTGCTGGACGACTCCATGTAGTCAATGCCGTCGGCGCTCGCAATTACGCGCTCGAGCGGCGTAGTGATAAAGCCGCGCACCAAATCGGCATTAGCGCCGACGTAAACGGTCGAGACCTGCACGACCGCGATGTCGCTGCGCGGGTATTGCCGCACGCTAAGCGAGCGAATCGCCTGCAATCCCGCAATGAGGATCACCAGGTTCACGCAAATGGCGAGAACCGGCCGCCTTACAAAAATATCGGTGAACTTCATGGGTTCGTCCTTAGTTGTCTTCCGGTTTCGGATTGGGATTGTTCGCAGGCTGAATCTTGTTGTTGACAGCTACAGCTGCGCCGTTACGCAGCTTGAAACCTCCGGAAGTCACAATTTCGTCCCCGGCATTAATTCCCGAAACGACGCCAACCTGGTCTCCGCGCGCGCCTTGCAGCTTGACGAACTGTTGGCGCACACCACGGTAGGTCTGACCGGCGGGAGATTGCATTTCGCTGACTACGTAGACTGAGTCTCCGAAGGGCGCGTAGCTGATCGCGGAGGCAGGCAGCGGAATCACGGACTGGCTGTTTCCAACATTCACCTCGACTTGGACAAACATTCCCGGCCGCAACTTTCCCTGCGGATTGTCCAGAGTGGCTTCGATCTGTATGTTGCGCGTAGCGGGATCCACGACAGAATCCAGAGCGTTTACCCTTCCAGTGAATGCCAACCCGGGAAGGTCGTCATTGGTGATACGTACCGTGTGGCCGATCTGCATGCGCGTAGTCAGCTGCTGCGGCACGCTGAAGTTCACATAAATCGGGTTCAAGGATTGCAACGAAACAATCGGATTCCCTGCGGCGAGATATTGACCCAAATTCGCTTGCCGGATGCCCAACACGCCGGAAAATGGCGCACGAATGGTCTTGCGCTGGATCAACGCTCGGATTTCGGCAGCATTGGCTTCGCTGGCTTTGCGGTCGGCCATGGCTTTGTCGTAGTCCATGCGCGAGATCACGCCCTCGGCGACCAGGCGCTGCATCCGGTCATAGTTGACCTTCGCCAACTCCTGCTGTGCCTCCATGGAGGCCAGCTGGGCTCTCTCCTGGCGGGTGTCGAGGGTTACCAGCACATCGCCTTGATTGACCCACTTTCCCGATTCGAAATTGATCTGATCGACGGTTCCGGGCAGATCGGCGGCAATGGTTACACCGTGCACCGCGGCCGCCGTGCCGACTACGTTGAGCGTCGCCGGCCATGTCTCCTGTCTCGCGATAACCGTAGTTACGGCTTCCGGAGGAGGAGTGAATGCCCCTCCCTTCACCGCCGCTTGTACCTGTTTCAATTTGAAATACGCCAGGCCGCTGATCGCCAGCGCGGCCACAAACAGCATCAACAACATTCGCTTCGCCATAAGTTCCTCTTGCTATCAACCCCGTTGTTGTCCCGGTTTGTCCCGAGCGTCTATGTGTTTGAGATCTCGTAGTTACAAGAAGCAAAATCGCGCGTTAATATCGCCCACTGTAGTGACTTGCATTACCCGGCCGCATCAGCTGAATGTCTAGCACGCAAAAACCTGCAAGTGGTTCCACGGTAGAGCATCAGATTTCCGAGGGGCGACGAAAGATGCGAAAGTTCGCGTTTGCGGTGTCAATAATCGGAAGAAAATCTCTTTTTGTTGCATGGTGTCGCTTCTTGCGGCTGCAGCTTTCCGTTTCTAGTTTGACGACGCGTCGGGGACTCAAAAATCGACGTGATATGCCACAAAAAATTAAAGGCAGCCCATTTTGGGCTGCCCTTAGTTGAAACTGGGTCGTTTGCTACGCCGGCGATGGATGTCCCGGAGCGAGACCTGGATTACGTGCTACCTCAGGCTTGAGCACCTGTTGCACTCCAGAGTCGTTTCCAGTCGTCGGCATCTTGACCGGCGGAAGATCTTTGCCTTCGATAATCAGCTTGATTTCGTTGGCGTCGAGGACTTCGCGCTCCAGCAAGGCCGCCGACATGCGGTGCATCGCCTCCTTGTTGCCGGAGAGAATCTCCACTGCCGATTGGTATCCGGCATCGACCAACTGCCGAACTTCTTTGTCGATCTGCTTGGCGGTCTCTTCGCTGAAATCGCGATGCTGATTGATTTCACGACCGAGGAAAATCTGCTCGTCTTTCTTGCCGAAGGTGATCGGACCGAGCGAGCTCATGCCGAACTCGCACACCATGCGGCG
>JAFAUE010000214.1 GCA_019243475.1 Acidobacteriota bacterium
CGCCGCGCCGCTCACGATCTCGATAATCTCTTTAGTGATCGATGCTTGCCGCACGCGATTCATGGTGAGCGTGAGCGAATCGATCATGTCTGAAGCGTTGTTGGTGGCCGAGTCCATCGCCGTCATGCGTGCGGCGTGCTCGGCAGCAACTGACTCAAGCAGCGCGCGAAAAATGACAACCGCAACGTACCGGGGCAGCAAATCACTGAAAAGCCGCTCCGGCGACTGCTCATAGATGTAGTCTCCACTCCCAAACTGTGCCAGTCGCTGATCTGTTTCCGAAGTATCTTTTGCCCGCAACCCGATGCCGGCCGTGGCGGCAGCCTGGGCGGCTTTTTGTCTCTCTTCCAAAGTGAACTGATCGGCCTGCTCGACGTCCTGCTCGCCTATCTTCACAATGGGCAGCACGTGATCGACCACGAGGCGCTGAGCGATCACTGATTTGAACTCGTTGTACACGACGTATACCGAATCGACTTCGCCAGTCGCATAGCGTTTCACAACTTCATTGGCCAGATCGCGGGCCATGCCGAATTCCAGTTTGTTGAGTACTCCTACTTGCTCGCCGATAATTTCCGCCGACGCCGCACGGCGATATTCGCCCTCTTCGCCGGCCTGCTGTGCGTAGGGAAAGCGCCGCCGCAGCAGATCGCGCCCCTTGCGGCCAATGGCGATAATGTCCACGTTCTTGCCCGCTTTCGCTTCGAGAAAACGGCTCGCCGTCTTAAGAACATTGGCATTGAAGGCGCCGGCGAATCCCTTATCACCACTGATTACCACCAGAAGAATGTTCTTCTCTTCACGACGTTCGAGCAAAGGATGATGCGGCTCGCCCGTTATGGGATCATAAATTTCGGCGCGCGCGACCAGCGATTTGAGGACGTTCACAAGCATTTGCGCATACGGACGGGCCGCCAGCGCACGCTCCTGAGCTCGCCGCAGCTTGGCCGCCGAGACCATCTTCATGGCGCCGGTGATCTGCTTCGTGTTCTGCACGCTGCGAATGCGCCGCCGTAAATCGAGAACGTTAGCCATTTTGTAATGAAGTTCTGGATTCCTTCTAAGCCGCGGTCCCAGCCATCTTGCGCGAGCTTAAAAACTGCTGCTTCGCTTCTTTAATCAGCCGATCCATCTCGGCTTTCAACTTGTCGTCGAGCGTCTTCTTTTCCATGATCTCGTTCAACAGGCCGGGGTTGGTTGTATCGACATACTTGTAAAGCGCGTCTTCGAACTCACGTACTTGGGGCACTTGGAGGTCGTCCAAGTGTCCGTTCGTTCCGGCATAAATCGCGACAATCTGCTTGCTGAAGGGCAGCGGCGAGAACTGCGGCTGCTTTAGCAATTCGGTCAGGCGTTGTCCGCGATTGAGCTGCTGCTGGGTCGCCTTGTCGAGGTCGGACCCGAATTGGGCAAACGCAGCCAGCTCGCGATACTGCGCCAGCTCCAGTTTCATCGAGCCTGCAACCTGCCGCATGGCCTTGATTTGCGCCGAACCGCCTACGCGACTGACCGAGATCCCCACATTCACCGCCGGACGAACGCCGGAGTTAAACAAATCGGTTTCCAGAAAGATCTGGCCATCGGTAATGGAAATGACGTTTGTTGGAATGTAGGCGGAGACGTCGCCTGCCTGCGTTTCAATAATGGGAAGCGCAGTGAGTGAACCACCGCCAAGCTTGTCGGAAAGTTTTGCCGCGCGCTCCAGCAGACGTGAGTGCAGGTAGAAGACGTCACCGGGATAGGCTTCGCGTCCCGGAGGACGGCGCAAAAGCAGCGAGATCTCGCGATAGGAAGCCGCATGCTTCGACAGATCGTCGTAGATCACAAGTGCGTGCCGGCCGTTATCACGGAAGTACTCGCCCATAGCGCATGCAGCGTATGGAGCGATGTACTGCATTGGCGCCGGTTCCGAAGCCGAAGCGGCCACCACAATGGTGTACTCCATGGCGCCGTAGTCGGTGAGTGTCTTCACGACATTGGCAATCGAAGAGCGCTTCTGGCCGATGGCGCAGTAGATACAAATCAGATTGTTAGTGCGGTTATTGATGATCGTGTCCAGCGCGACGGCGGTCTTGCCGGTCTGCCGGTCGCCGATGATCAGCTCGCGCTGGCCGCGGCCGATCGGAATCATCGAATCGATCGCCTTGATTCCGGTCGCCATGGGTTCGCGCACCGGCTGACGATCGATCACGCCCGGAGCGATGCGTTCAATGTGAATTGAGCCCTTGGTCTGCACCGGACCTTTGTCGTCAATCGGCTCGCCCAGCGAGTTGACTACACGGCCGATCATGGCATCGCCCACCGGCACAGACATGATGCGTCCGGTGCGACGCACCTGATCGCCTTCTTTGATTTCGGTGTATTCCCCCATCAGCACAGAACCGACTTGATCTTCTTCAAGGTTCATGGCGATTCCGGTCACGCCATGACCAAAGTCGATCAGCTCGCCAGCCATGACTTTGTCGAGGCCATAAATACGGGCGATGCCATCGCCCAGCGAGATGACTGTGCCGACCTCATCGACCGCGACCTTGCTCTGGTAGCTTTCAATCTGCTCGCGGATAAGTTTGGTTATTTCGGCTGCTCGAATTTGTGGCATATCAATTTTCTGGAATTTGCGACTGGCTTCGCTGCCGCTATCTTGCCGCTAACTGTTCCTTCAGTCTCTGCAACTGCCCATGCACCGATCCATCGTAGATGGTGCTTCCTACCTTGACGATGACGCCGCCCAGGAGCGAATGGTCTTGCGCGTAGCGCACGCGCAGGCGCTTGCCCGTCACTTTTGCGACCTGCTCTTCGAGCTTGCGTCTCTCATCCGCACTCAACTCTCGCGCACTCACAATCTCCGCATCGGCAATGCCTAATCGGGAATTAATGTCCTGAATGGCTGCAGCGCTGATTTCGCGAAAAGCATGGATTCTTCGGTTCGAGATCAGCACAGCCGCGAAGTTGCGAATTTCCTTCGAAAGCGACAGGCGCTGGACCAGCGCATCCAGCAGCTTAAGCTTTTGGTCCGCCGTCACAGATGGATTGTCCCAGATCGTGCGCAGCTCTCCGCTTTCATTGAGCAACGCTCCAAGACTCTCCAGTTCGGACGTAACTCGCGCAGCATCGAGCTTGCGGTCGATCACTACGTCGGAAAGAGCGCGCGCGTAAATACTCACCAACGAGGCCATCAGCCGCTCCCGTTCCTGCGTGACGTCGCGGCAAGTTGAGCGGTGAAGTCATCGACCAAGCCCCGGTCCTCGGCGGCATCGACCCGCATTCCCTTTTCCGCCATCTCAATCGCGAGCGAAACCGCGTACTTCTGCAGGTCGCGGCGCGCCGCCGTCTCCGCCTGCGCAATCTCCTGCTTCGCCGCGTCGAGGATCTTGTGCTTTTCTTGTTCGATCGACCTGCGAATCCGCTCTTCTTCGGCTCGCGCCTCCGCCTCAGCGTGTTTCTGCATCTCCTCGATTTCTACGCTCATGCGCGCTAGCCGCTGCTCGATTTCTGCCAGCCTGCGCTGCGCGTCTTCTCCCGTGCGACGCGCCTGCTGCATATCCTGCTGAATCGATTGTGTGCGGGCGCGAAACATGCTCGGCAGATTGGACTTGAGGAAGAAGACAATAGCGACCGCGATGATGGCAAAGTTTATGACGACGCAGATCCAATACGCTGCAGTCAGCGACAGGCCAGTGATTCTTGCAATGCCGCGAACGGCGGGCGAATGCTTAAACGCTTCGGTCTCGTCCTGATCAGCAGCTTCATTTGAGACATGCGCGAGCTCCTGATTCGCAGTGGCTGTGCTCTGCGCGAACGCCGCTTCGGACCGGGAAGCGGGAGCCGATGAATTTTGAGATGGGGAAGCAGATGCCGGAGTCTGCTGTTGTGCAACGGCTATGCATGAGCAAAAAACCAATATGCAGACAGCCAGGAATGTCGGCGCTAGTCTGGAGAGTGCGGCTACGCCTCGGAGAATGGCATTGCACGAGTTCAGCCGTGCGCTTCGTGATGATGCTGCGAACTTCCGCCAGCCTGGATTGCGACGTAGTAACAATGTGTTTCTCATCCGCGCTCTCCGACCGGCTGACGCGCGGAGCTGCGAAGAATGGTGCGGATAATCTGCGTAGCGAGATTGCCACTGTCGGTCTGCACTCTCGCGCGGGCGGTTTCCAGGTCTTTCTGAATCTCTTTGCGCGCGGTGGTCACCATGGTTTCCGCGGCGGCGCGCGCTTCCGCGATCGCCAGCGTGCGCTGGTCGAGGATCTGCTGCCGGCGAAGCTCCTGAGTCTTGAAGACGTTCATGCGGGCTTCGTTGATACGGTGTTCGTAGTCCGAGGTCTTTTGCTCAGCAGCCGCGACCTGCGCCTTGGCTTTTTCTATGGCGCCAACCGTGTGGGCGCGGCGCTCGGCAAGCGCGCGTCCCAGCGCGCCATGCAGGATCACGCGATACAGAATCCAAATGACGACAAATAGGACAATGGTCGGAATCGCTCCGAGCGCAAGTTCGCCTAGTTGCCTGAGTGTGTCGTCCATCTAAGTTGTGTGATTACTGTTCCGCCGGGATAAGGGAGACAACCTTCTAAGCTAACATTCGATTTTTCCGAGTGTCAAACCAGGTCGACTCGTGGAAACACTTGAAAAATCTAGGTGAAAATACGTGTCGCGCAGCTCTCGACGACGCTTGACAGCTTCGGGATATGGCGGGAGACTAGTCAGTATCACCTCCGATCCGATTCAGGATCGAATGGGCTCGTGGCCAAGGAATGTCACCGCTTCTCGGCCGCGGGCCTATTTAATTGTTAGCTGGAATTGAGAACTCTTCGTAGTCGCGAGGCTTGCACCGGGTTCATTTGCCTTACCTGGAACGACCTCGGTTCTTTGCCTCGAACTTACGCAGATGGCGCACCAGCGAGCTCGCCCCTTCAACCGTGAGTTCGACCTGATCTTCTTTATATCGCTTCCGTAGCACCTTGCCGCGGGCGTCAATCATGGCGAGCAGTTTTCCTTCCCGTTGTGGGACACGAATCTCGACCGTCTCGACCGGATCAGCGGTCAGCATTGCATCCATCCGCTCCATGAGTTTCTCCAATCCGGCGCTTTGGATCGCGGAGACGGCGATTACATTGTCGGAGAGGGGCAGTGCGTTGCGTTGTTCTTTTGAAAGCAGATCGGTTTTGTTTAGCACATAAATCGTTGGCTTGTTGCGTGCTTCCAGCTCTGCCAGGACCTTTTCCACTTGCTCATGCTGTTCGCGTGCATTGGGGCTGGTCGCGTCGGAAACGTGCAGGATCAACGATGCGCGCTGCACCTCCTCGAGAGTCGCGCGAAATGACGTTACCAGCGTGTGCGGCAAATTGCGGAGAAATCCGACTGTGTCTGAGAGCAGAATCTTTCTTTTAGACGGCAGGGTAATGGCTCGCAACGTCGGATCGAGCGTGGCAAACATGCGCGACGAAGCCACGACGCCGGCATGGGTAAGAGCGTTGAACAACGTGGATTTTCCTGCGTTGGTGTACCCAACCAACGCGACGGTCTCTACCGGCACTGATTCGCGCCGCTGCCGTTGTTGCGTCCGCACCCGCCGAACGTTCTCGAGCTGCTGTTGAACGTGCCTCATACGGCGAAAAATCTTGCGGCGGTCAGTTTCGAGCTGGGTTTCGCCGGGACCGCGGGTACCGATGCCGCCGCCGAGCTGTGACATCTCCACCCCGTGTCCGGCCAGCCGCGGCATCAGGTACTCAAGTTGAGCCAGTTCCACCTGCAACTGGCCTTCGCGCGTACGCGCGTGGCGGGCAAAGATGTCGAGGATGAGTTGCGTTCGGTCGATAACGCGTGCGTGCAGTTCGCGTTCGATATTCCGTTGTTGCGAAGGGGAGAGGTCGTGATCGAAGAGTACGACGTCGGCGCGCGAACCGGCTACGGCGCCCGTAATCTCCTGCAGCTTGCCTTTGCCAATCATGGTCGCCGGATCGAGTTTGTCGCGCCTCTGCACGACCTCCCCAACCAGCTGCGCCCCTGCGCTCGTGGCGAGTTCGCGAAACTCCGCCATCGAGTCCTCGACAGTAAACGCACCCGAGGCCACGTCTCCGAATTTCGAGGGACTGCTGGCGTCTTTTTCTTTGTTAACTTCCGCGCGAGCAAATTCGCTGGCTCGCTTGGCCAGCCGTGCCTGGAAAGAAAGAGCAGATTGTTTGCCGCGAAGATCAATGCAGACGAGAAAAGCGCGCTCCGGTCCTGCCGCGCGCGCCATTCCTTCGCTGGTGTCAGATGGCCTTCTCGCCACGGTACTTAGATTCGAGCGGCCTTCATCCTTCGGAGGCCGCTGCCGGCTGGGTGGCATCGGAATGCGCCGCAGCACTGGCCGGCCGCTCCGAAGCCGGTGGACGATGTTCGGAAGCGGGTCGTTCCCCGTGGTGCGCAACACGCCCCATCACAACCGTGGAAATGGCGTGCTTGAAAATCAGCTGTTCCTGGTTGTTGGTGTCGAGTACGACCGAGTACTTGTCGAAGGAACGAATGCGACCGCTGAGCTTCACTCCGCTCATGAGGTAAATCGTTATCGGGGACTTGTCCTTCCGAGCAGTATTGAGAAAGGTGTCCTGAATATTCTGCGCCGGCTTGGTTTCCATGTGCCGATCTCTCCTTGATCCAGAACCAGTATCGAACGTCAAAAACAACCGTTCAAAGATAGAACTCGGAGAGAGGTCTTGGCAAATGGACATATTCCGTGATTTTCCCTATTTCGGGATTGGGTGATTAGGTTTTGAAACATTGTCGCGTACTCATTCAAGAGGGCACGGACCCCAGAATGTAAAGAGGGCGAACACCCAAAAGCAATTAGGGGAGCGTGTAATGTGGAAGCGTGAAAGCTTCAACAAGTTCGCGAAATAGCAAAATCGCAAAATGTCTTCGCTTATGCCAACACGCGCCAGAGAGAAAAGTTGCTGGAAAGGAGTACGATGCTTCGCGCACCTATCGCCGATGCTGGCGCATCTACTTACTCGGATTTACGTTTAAGTAAATAAATTAGGGAGGCAAAGCTGTATGAAGCTATTCGCAACTATTGCGCTGCTCTGCGCCTTTGCTTTCGGCCAGACAGAATCGGGAAATAACACTCATCTCGCGATCCGGCCGGGAGCCCAGGACGCCAATGAGCAGCACATCGCCAAAGAAGTACGGCACGAGCTGCTGATGTTGCCGTACTACTCGATTTTCGACGATCTTGAATTCTCCGTGAACAACGGACAGGTAACTCTGCTCGGCTCAGTAGTGGATCCTGTGTTGAAGAAAGACGCAGAAAACTCGGTCAAGCGAATCGAAGGCGTGACCGGAGTCAACAACCAGATCAAGGTTCTGCCGCCGTCGCCGAACGACGATCAGATTCGCCGCCAGGAGTTTCGCGCGATTGCCAACCAGGGATCGCTCTATCGCTACTTCATGGGTGCGGTCGGTTCCATCCACATCATCGTGGATAACGGCCATGTGACGCTGAAAGGTGTAGTCGACAATCAAGCCGACGACACCCAGGCGAAAATGGCTGCCAATCAAGTGCCGGGGGTATTCTCGGTCACCGACAATCTGATCGTAGCCAATCAATCGAAAAGATGAACTCTAGGAGAGGCGCGGCAATCCGCGCCTCTCCATCTTGAACGGTCGTCACCTTCCGATTGAGATTACGCCGTCTAAAGATTCATTCCTGAATCAAAAGTCTCATTGTTGCGCCGACCTGCTTTTCGATGGAAGAACCCCGGCCGTTACTGAACTCCCTTGCCGTCGCGACTTATTAGAAGAAGGGAAGATGTGGTCGCTAATTTAGGCAGATGAAGCAGGCGAAAAATGAGGGCTGGATGCTTGAATCCAGCCCCGCTTTTTTCCGTTAGTCAGGTTCAGTTAACGCGGATTGTTGTAGTCCCGCGGACGATCGTTCTGGTCCGGTGGCGGCAGCTCGCGGCCGTGTCCCTGGTATCCCTCATAGGGAGAAATGCGCACGTTGCGATCAAGACGGAAGTTCAGCTCGGTCTCAGCAGGAACATTGAGTTCCTTACCCTTCGTGAGAACCTGAGCCCCTGCTCCGGCGCCTGCTCCGGCAATCGCACCGATGGCCGCGCCTTTTCCACCGCCGGCAAGCGCGCCGATCAGCGTTCCGGCAAGTGCTCCGCCGCCAACGTACTCACCCGTGCGCTTGTTGGCGCCGAGTCCGCCATTCTTGCTGCTTCCAGCTGCGCTCGTGTCTTGAGTATCCAGACGATAGTGACGTCCATTGATGTCGACCGAACGCAAGTCGAGCGTCATGTCATTGGCGTTATTGCCCGTTTGAACCACCGCGAGCTGTGCCGGTGCTCCGCGCGGGATAACGACGTTTCCGTTAGCGTCGGTAACGTCGCGCGAAACCGTTCCGGGAAACATCGCGCCGGCCGTTACGTTGCCCGATTTGGCATTGATGTCCTGGTCGACACGTACGTGAATTTCCGTACCCGACGGGACCATCGATGTATTCTGCGCTACCGCTCCAAAAGCGAACAGGAGCGATGCGCCCAACATGAATCGAGATGCGAGTCTTCGCATGAATTCCTCCTCAGAAAATCCTCAGCAGACACTTCCACTGTCTGACTTCGTCTGCTCTTTAAAGATGCAAGTTGTTGCCGTCGGGTGCGCCAATGGGCCGAGCGTGAAGGCAACCAAGGCATCTAAGAATCAGCTGCTCTCGATTACTTACGCGGTTGCTACTCTTCGGGTGAAGGCGCCGGCGTTAGCAACCAGGAACGCATTCAAGTTGCGTGGCGCGTGGCCGGTGATCTGCTGAATGTCATCCGTCAGCTCGCCGCCATTTCCTTCCACGTAGTACTCCTGCAGATCAAGCAGAGCCTGAGCCTGCCATTCGGGCATGCCCATCGCGAGCAGCGCCTTCTTCTGCTCCGCCATCGGAAGATCTACGTAACGGACCGTCCGACCGCAAACACGGGAGATGCGCTCCGCGACTTCCGCATAGGTGAGCGCCTCGGGGCCGTTCAGTTCATAGACTTTGTCCGGAGCGTTGCCGGAAAGCAAGGCGGCGGCCACATCAGCAATGTCTGCGACATCCACCAGACTTGCCCGTGAATTGCCGACGGAGGAATAGAACGCGTCCTGCGATTGGATGGTCGGTGCAAAGAACGCGACAATGTTTTGCATGAAAGTGTTGGGACGCAGAATACTGTAGCCGACTCCGGAACTTTGCAAGACCCGCTCGACCTCAGTGTGCCATTTTGGGAACGACTTCTCCCACGTTCCTGCCCCTCCTGCGGAGCTATAGACGATATGCTTCACGCCCTGCTCTTTGGCAACTGCGATCGCATTGCCTTCCAATTCGACGAGCTGTGGTATCGGCGAGCACACAAGAAACAGCCTCTCCACGCCTTCGAAGGCGCGTCGCAGGGAATCTCGGTCGGCAAAATCGGCAATTACCGCCCGAGCCTTCGGAGGCGAGTTTCGTGCGTCGGCCGGCGACCGATACATCGCTTTTACATCACTCCTATGCTGCAGGATCTTTTGCAAGACCGTGCCGCCCACATTGCCCGAGGCTCCCGTTATCAGGATCATTGCTTTCCTCCATCAGCCCACAAACGAATCTAAATCAGGAAGGTGAATGACAGAAGAATTGAAAGCTAGTAGCTGGGACGGGAGCGTGGCTTTCAACAGGAAAGGGAACCCGGGATTCACCAGCCTGAGCCGCAGCTGCAAACCTGTGTTTATCCCCCCGTTGCACTTTTCTCCGAGGCCAGTTTCGGGCGTTTTGGTCAGAATTTGTTATCTATGTGCGGAAATTCACGTTAAATGCCGTGTTCTGACGCCGAAAGCACGATTCTGAGCCTGCGATCGGACCGTGCTATGGCACCACAATGTCCAAAAGTAACCACCCCACACGTCGCAGGTAACCGCTAGGCCCCCGCTTTCTCTTTAGGCATTCCGCGGCTCTTGCTAAGGTCACACAAAGGTGGGACATCCATGAGCACAGGTCCTGTGGTGGAACCGCGGCAGGAGACCGTCTACGACGGCCCTGAGGTTGACCTGTTTAAACCAAGGCACCTCAAGGATGACCAGCCTTTGCCCGAATCAGGCAAGGAAACCATCCACGACGGCGAGGTACCCGAGTTCATTACTCGGCGCTTCAACGCCTCGCAGGTGGCCCAGCTGCAGAAGCCCCAGACTGAAACCGTCCATCAGGGTCAGATTCCCGAAATGTTTGCCAAGTTGGGGCGCATCGCGCATGACCTTGTCATGCCCGATCGGGAAACCATCTATAGCGGCCCTGATGTTCACGTAAAGAAAGTCGTCGACGTCAGTTATCTTGAGAAGTCCGAAGCCGCCTCCGACAAGGACCAGCCGCAGAAGGAAACCGTATTCGACGAGACGACGTTCATTGCAAAGAAGCTCGATACCACCGCCTCGCGAAGTCTGGTGACTCGGCTGGTGCAGCGGGCATCGGTTCGCTTCTTCGCAGTCGCAGCCCAGTCGCTGATCGAACTTTATATCTGCCGCGAAAATCTGCCGGTCGCCATCAGTGCCGGCATCATGTTTGTGACCTTTTCCATCGTTGGCTTTTACACGTTCAAAATGAATCTCAAGGCGTTGCTTGCGGCGATTGGGATTTATGCGTGCACCACTCTGTTTATGGCCGGGAACGCCATCATGACCGACAACATCTTCATGATGATGGTTCCCCTGTTGTCACGCGGATTCATGATATATAACCTGCTCAGGACATACGGCCTGCTCGTCGATCTGCATTTGCTCGAAGCCGAAGCTTACTAACCACGAGCGGCCTCTTCCGCTCATGACTCATTCACTCGTTCGTTGGCTTTTGATGTCGCTCAGCCTGCTGATCGTGTCTTATGTCGTTCCCGGCTTCTTCGTCACGGGAATTGGATCCGCGCTCATCGCCGCCCTGATCTTCGGCTTCCTGAATGCCACCTTGGGCCTTGTGCTGAAGATCCTCACCTTCCCCTTTACCATTCTCACCTTCGGGCTGTTTTGGTTTGTCATTAACGCCATCATTCTGGAAATTACCTCAGCGTTCGTGCGCGGATTTTTTATCCGATCTTTCTTTTCCGCGCTGGTCGGCGCGATTGTGCTAACGCTGGTAAATATGCTGCTGAAAACCTTGGTGGGCGAAGTAGAACGACCTTAGTTTTGAGAGGGATGTGAGAAAAGTTTCAAGTGCTTAGGCCCGCACTTGCCGGTCATCAGTGCGGTGCGAAGGGAGTGCGGCGGTTTTCAAGTACGATTCTCGTTCCTACTTTGCAACTGCGAATGAGGAAGTTTCATCGTAATGGGCTGGCCAGAAATAGTCGCTTGACAGCGCATCTACTGAGGCTAAAATCAGCCGAACCGGACCTGAAATACCGGCCCTATGAGCATCACCCATCCCATACCTCCCAAATTTCCACCTCAGAGCATCAGCATGGAACAAGTCTGCAAGCATCCTCGTGTGCGCGTGGTTGCGCGCGAGGAGGACGCGGAATTTGTAGAGTGCCAGGAATGCGGGGAAGTCTTCGATTCCAGTGAATTCAAAGACATGATGATCGAAGAAGAATCCCGCGCCGCCGAACTCTAACTCGCCATCCAGTTCCGTCGCCGATTGCAAGCTGCTTAACCTTGACCGTCGAGGTGTGTCCGAACCTACACGCCGACTGCTCAGCTTAAGCGCGCAGAGCCTGTACCGGATTGGTGCGCGTGGCCCGCCAGGCCGGCACGAAGCAGGCGGCGAGTGCGGCTACTACCATGATTAACGTCGCGATGGCGAATGCCATCGGATCGCGCGGACTGGTCTTATACAGCAGGTAGCCGAGCAATCGCGACAGCACCACAGCCGCAAAGCCGCCGATCACGACTCCTGCCGTAGTAAGGAGCATGCCCTGTGAAATCACCAAGCGCAGCAAGTCGGAGGCCCGGGCGCCCAAAGCCATGCGCACTCCAAACTCGCGGGTGCTTTGCGTTACCGCATAGGACATCACACCGTAAAGCCCAACAGCGGCCAGCACAAGCGCCAGAGCTCCGAATGCGCCGAGCATGTTGACGGCAATCCGCTGCACTGCCGTAGAACGATCTACCTCTTCCCGCATGGTGAGAATTTCGCCGGGAGCGAGATTGTTATCCAACGCGCGAACCTCTCGCACCAACGCTGTGGATAGGGCAGAGAGCGGCAATGTACTCCGGATATACAAGTTGCTACCAGGCTGGCTTTGACGGATTGGCACGTAGAAAAACGGTTGCAGCGGTTCTATGAGGCTGCTGTACTTTGCCTGCTTTGCCACGCCGATCACTTGAAGCCAACGGCCTTTCACCTGAATGCGGCGTCCGATCGGGTCGGCGCCGTGCCAGAACTGCGCGGCCATGGCTTCATTGACGATGGCAACCGGCAGGGTATTTTGATCGTCCGCGCGAGTGAACTCCCTTCCCGACAAGACTGGGATTCCCATTGTGGTCAGATAGCCGGGACTCACCTCGTTGTAGTCCACAATTGGTTGTTCCCCGGGAGCGGCTACATACCCGTCCACGGCGATGGGCGAGGATGAATAAACCCCATAGCTAAACGCAGCAATTCGGGAAAACGCGGCCGACTGAATGCCAGGGACGGCTCGCAATCGATCGGCCAAGTCCTCTTCAAACGTGAGATTCCGGACCTTGTCATACCCGGCAACCCTTGTATCCACCCAGGTGCTGATCACGTCGCGCGTAGAGAATCCCGGATCGGTACTCTGCAGCGCGTGCAGACTCTTCAACAGCAAGCCCGATCCCACCAACAACATGAAGCTGAGCGCAACCTGAATTAGAACCAGACTGGATTGCGCCAGCGCGCGCCGCCTGCCTCCCACAACGCCACCGGACTCGGCTTTTAGCGCCGAGGTCAGGTCAAGCTTCCTGGTATGCATCGCCGGGACAAGACCGAGCAGTACAGTGGCCAATAGGCAAACCGCTGTGCTCAAAACGAGCACCCGCCAATCAACCGCGCCGGGCAGATACATCGACGTGCCTCCGCGTCGCGGCTCGAGAAGCACAAGCAGGTTGCGGCACCAGCGCGCAACGAGTAAGCCGCCTGCCGCTGCGATGGTGGAGAGAATTAACCCTTCCGTCAGGAGTTGCTGTAGCAGTCGCCCGCGACGCGCTCCCAGGGCGAGCCGTACGGTCATTTCATGGCGGCGGCCGAAGGCCTTAACCAGCAGCAGATTGCTGACATTTGCACAAACAATGAGGAGCACGAAAACTACTACTCCCAGCGCGATGCTTAGAGTCGGCAGCAAGGCCCCGGCATTGTTGAAAGGCGTTTCCCAGAGTGGGTAAAGCTTCACGCCGAAGCCGCGATTGGTCTCCGGATACTGGTCTTCCAGGCGCTTGGCTACAGCGGAAATCTCCGCCTGCGCTTGCGCCGCTGTGACGCCTGGTTTGCGGCGCACGTAAGCTTCAATCCATCGCGCGCTACGATCCTCGAGCTTGTAGCCTCCGGGAACGAACCGTTCCTGCATCGAGACCGGCACCCAGAACTGCATCGCCCAGCCAACGAATGTGCCTTCAAATCCCTGGGGTGCTACTCCGACGATCGCGTGCGGCTGCCCGCCGAGCATCTGCGTTTTGCCGATGATGTTGGGATCGCCGCGAAAGCGGTCCTGCCAAAGGTGATAGCTGATCACTACAACGGGATGGGCGCTACGTCCATAATCTTCCTCTGGGCGAAACCCTCGTCCCAAAATAGGACGAATGCCATAGGCATCAAAGTAATTCGACGAAACCAGACTGCCGGTAACCACCTGTGCGCGATCGCCGATGCTGAGAGTTGCGCCCATGATCTTGTCCACGACAAAGGCGTCGAACAGAGTGCAGTTGCGCTGGAGGTCCAGAAAATCCGGCCAGGATACCCCGTCGCGACCCGAAGTCGAACGATTCGTGCCAGTCAATGCCATAAGCCGTTCCTGCCCGCTAACCATGGGGAATGGCCGCAGCAAGATACCTTCAATCCAGCTAAAGACAGCAGCGTTGGCGCCGATTCCCAAAGTGAGACATAGGATGGCGAGCGCCGAAAATCCCGGGCTCCGGCGCAACATGCGTATTCCGAAATGCAGGTCTTGTATCACGTTCTCGATGAAGTTGACGTTACGCATTTCCCGACACTCCTCCTTCACCTGCTGGAATCGCCCCAAACTGTGCAAGGCTGCACTGCGCGCCTTGTCCGACGACATGCCTTCTTTTATGTATTCGGCGATCTGGAACTGCAAATGGAACTCGAGTTCGTCTTCAAGATCGCGGTCCGCATCCCCTTTGTGGAACAGCGACCGCAAACGGAGTGGCAATTTGTAAAGGAGACGCACGTCTTGGGTTCCTTGCGTTAGGTGGATTCGAGTACTAGATCGATGGCCCCTGACAGACGGTTCCATTGCGTTTGCTGCCGGCGAAGATATCGCGCACCATCTCGCGTGAGTGAGTAATATTTCGCGCGGCGATTGTTCTCTGATTCTCCCCATTCCGCTTCAATCCAGCCCTGCTGCTCGAGTCGGTGCAGCGCTGGATACAACGCACCCTGGTTCACTTGCAGAACTTCTTTTGAAACTTGCCGAATGCGCTGGGCGATGCCCCAGCCGTGCATGGGCTGCAGAGCAAGGGTTTTTAAGATCAGCAGATCCAGAGTGCCTTGGACCAAATCCGTTGGTTTCGCCAAGATCCATCGCTCCTGTAAATAGATGACAAGAGCTTAATGAGAGCTCCTGTCAATAGTCAAGGAGAGGGCTGTTGCAGGCGCCGTCCAGTGTTAAGGCCCGATGAAAAGTTGCACAGCTCGAGCCAGCAGCCCACATCAGTTGGTAACTCTTTGGTGCCAGCCCCTCATCTCATGCATAGTCACAAGCGACAGAGGCAAGCACATGGAGATCATGAAACGACTGCGTGCATGGTGGGAGACAAACTGGCTGCGGTCCTGGACCCGAGTGCTGGCAGGCGAGTTGATTGCAGTAAGCCAGCCGAGAACTGACGCCAGAAGGTAGGTTCGCTCATGGAACAGGCCGCTCCTTGCGAGCGGCCCGTTTTTTTTGGCAAGAATTAATACCGATGGTTACTTAAAGCGCTTGTTGATCTCGTCCCAATTGACGACATTCCACCAGGCCGTCAGGTACTCCGGCCGGCGATTCTGGTACTTCATATAATAGGCATGCTCCCAGACGTCGTTTCCCATAATGGGATGATGGCCATCTATCACTGGATTATCCTGGTTTGCCGTAGAAATCACTTCCAGCTTTCCCGCCTTACTGCGCACCAGCCACACCCAACCGCTGCCAAAGCGCTTGGTTCCGGCGTCGTTGAACTGCTTTTGAAAATCTTCAAAGCTGCCGAATGCCCGCTTGATCTCGTCCCCGACGCGCCCTGCAGGCGGTCCTCCGCCCTTTGGCTTCATGATTTGCCAAAACATCGTGTGGTTCATATGTCCGCCTGCGTTGTTACGGACCGCCGTGCGGATGTCCTCCGGAACACTGTTCAGATCGCGGAGCAGATCTTCCACGCTCTTATTGGCAAGCTGCGGATGTTTTTCCAGCGCAGCATTCAAATTGTTCACGTATGCGGCGTGATGTTTGTCGTGATGCAAGGTCATCGTCTGCGAGTCGATATACGGCTCGAGCGCGGAATATTCATAAGGAAGCGGCGGAACTTGATGCGCCACGGCTTTCTCCTTTTCCTGTGGTCAATCGCCCACGAAGGGCAACCTGCGATGATAAATGAAAATGGGAAGCGGCGTTTCCAGAGCGATGTCTTGCGGCCGCGTATGTTTCCAATCAGCAACCGTGACTATCACCGCTGCGGTAGTGCAATGCTTCCAATGTCGGCCAACATCTGCAGGATTCGATCAACTTCGGCTTCACTCAATGCGCACCTTGCGGCAATTTCCCGCGACGTACTTATGCCATCAACCGACGCGAACACGTTTGCAGTTAGAGAGTCCAACTCAGCTGCGTAAATCGTTCCATGTTGCGTGCGCGAGAACAGGAGGATGGATTGTCCGCGAGAAATTGATTCGAGTTCCGCTTTGCCTCGGATTCGGCTGAGCAGCTCCGAAATTGGAATATCAAAAGCGTGGAGCACAGTCGAAAGCTGCTTGCGCGGGAAGGCCGCAGCAGGAGCAAACTCCGAGGTGGCCAGTTGCAGAAAGAAAGCTCGTTCGTATTCGAGCAGTTCACTCCACCACGGTTGTGGTTGAGCGGTGCGCAGTGCTGATACGGCAAATTCTGCAACTAGAGAAGATGTGTTGAAGGAACCGAGAACACATTCCCCAAGAATGGAGTCGAATCCGGGGCTGTCGATAAGTTGCTCAACTGAGAATTTTGGAATCAGCATTCGCACATATCGAAACCCTCGGCTGAGGCGGTCGCGGTAATAGCGGCGGGCGAGAAAGCGTGAAAAACGCCGTGCACGGTTGGCCTCCTCAGGGTCAAGGAGGATGATGTCGAAGTTCCGGAGGGAGCCGTCGCTGAGATATCGGATGACCTCATCCTGCAGATCGCGGTCAGTGGATGCCATTTTCAGCTCGCTACGACCACCGCAGATTCGAAAGCCGCCCTGGTGCGGCGCATGCTTTCTTCCAGTTGCTGTGCAGTTACAGTGGGGGAGAATACATCCACCGTGACGGCGCGTAGTTTGGGCGCGCGCTCCGCGACCGATTGCGCCAGGCGCAGAATGTCGTCATTCGGCGGTGTTGGCGCAATCCAGGGCGCATCGAGGTCGCAATCGTATTCGATGCCCGCGACATGAATTTCTACGACTTCCCGCAAAGGGAAATCCTCTATGTATTGGCGTGCATCGACGTCGCGCTGGTGGGCGGCCAGCCAAATATGCGGGATGTCGATCAAAAAACCGCATCCGGTTTTGTCGAAGAAGCGGCACAAAAATTCTGCTTCGCTCATCTGCGCGTGCTTTACAGAGAAGAAGCCCGGAATGTTCTCCATCACCAGCGGCGCTTGAACTGCATCGCGCAGAACCGCCGCGTTTTCACAAAACCGGCTTAGGAACTCTTCGGTGTACAGGGGAGGAAAGACATAGTCCAGCGAGCGCGCGTGGTCCTGCGTGTGTAGACATTGGAAGTGCTCTGCCACCCACGGTGAGCGATAGCGCTCCTGGAGCCGGCGGGCGCGATCGAGCGCGAATTTACTCAGGGGATCGGAAAGTTGTCCCAAATAGTCGTGCAGCAGCAGCGGGTATTGCTGCTGAATGAGAGGAAAGAACTCGTCATCTGCATCTGGAGGATCGGCGATAGCCAAATGATCGATCAGCTCGGGATGCTCAAGCGTGAATGGTGCGAGATGAGGATTGTAGAAAGTGCCGATGGAGAGTCGATCTGGAGGGATCGCTGGCATAAGAGAATTCACCGCGGAGGCACGGAGAACAGAAAGAACTTCTTAAGGATTTGCAGTTTCGCTAGTCGAAGCTAGCGAACTGCGCGCCGCCTTCCGTGCTCTAAGTGGCTCCGCGGTGAAACTCGGATTCAGTGGCAGGTGGGGGCGACTTCCGTGCTCTCCACGAGTTTTACGTTGTTGTGGCAGGTCGGGGCCACTTCGGCGGTCTCAACCAGTTTTATGTTCGCGTGACAGGCCGGAGCTACTTCGCTAATTTCGAGAATCTTCATGCAGTTTCTCCTTTTTGCTAAGACTTCCGACAACGACTTATCTAGATGCCAGGGCCCTAAAACAGGAGGCACAAATTTTCTCAGATTCCGGAATCGTACGGCAATTCACCTCTCTCGCAGCGGCGCCAACTTCTGCCCCCAGTACAATTCGGGAAAGCTGAGATCATGTCTTTCGGCATTGACATATTCGTTCTCTTACGGGAAGAACAGATCCTCAAAGAGCTGCGGAAGGCCTTTGCTGAGCGTTACTTGCCAGAGCACCTGTTCTACTGGCTGCCCTCATCAATCCAGGCGTGGGTCGCTCTTTGCCGATCGACGGAATACAAGAATGCCAGCCGCGCTAGTGAAGTCCTGCGCCTGGCTGCGCCGGGCATCCGGCAGCGTTGCGAGGGGGGCACGACGCTCTGTGGTCTGGGTTGCGGAGAGGGCGGTAAAGACCTCGTGTTACTGCAGGAGTTCCATGATGCGGGCCAGCCGCTGAGATATATTGCCGCCGACTTCAGTCAGGCACTGCTGGAACTCGCGATCGATCAATCCCAGAAGCTAGTCAAGTCCGCTGCGGGTTTGAAGCTCAATGTCTTCGACGACGAACAGCTGGCGGTGGCAGGACGGCTGGCGCGCGAGGTTGGCGGTTGTGCAATATTTTCCGTTTTGGGAAATACGCTGGGCGCATTTGGTCCCCAGGCGTTCCCCAGCCGCCTTCGGCAATGCTGTGTCGCGCATGATTGTTTTCTTTTTGACGGCGAAATCTTCAGTGAGACGTCGCTGGCGGGCTACGACAATCCAACGAACCGACGCTTCGCATGGGGCCCGCTGACCGGAGTGGGAATCACTGAAGAGGATGGCCGGCTGGAGTTCTCAACCGAAGCGCTGGATGATGGACTCTTCGGCGTGTCCAAGCATTTTGTTGCCGGGCGCAATTTGCGAATCAACGTCGGCGGCGAATGGATTGACATTCGACGAGGCGAGACGCTGCGCATGAGCAATTCGATCAAGTATCGGAATGAGGCGACACTCCTCGGTTTCGTCGAACGAGCCGGGTTCAAGATTGAAATGAAATGGACGAGCTCTGATAACCAATTTGTGCTTGCCTTCGCTAAGCCAAGCTAGCGATGAGCGAACACGAAGATCCCGAAGTTTCGCAACAGCGGTTGCGCGCAGAGCTACTCTGTGACCGTCATTTTGAAGTGTGCCTTCGTGTTATCCCTTCTTTACTCTCCGCCGAACCGGAAGCGCAGGCCTGCACGGAAGTTTGCCTTCAGCGCAGGGAATCCCGCAGCTTCCTCATAGCGCTTGTTCAGCAGGTTCTCGACAGAGACAAACGCCGTGACGTGCCGCTGCAATTCATACCAGCCGCTGACGTCGGCACGGACGTACCCGGCGGCGTGATCTACATGCGGTGTGAGGCCGAGAAAATCTGAATCCGTACGCCGCCCAATGCCGACAGCGCTCAAGTTTGCGCCCCAACGTGTGCTGAGGTAATTCACGGTTGCAGAGCCTGCGTGCTTAGGACGACGCAGCAAGGGCTGTCCTGCCGCCACAAGTGGGTCCGTCGCTAAGGGTGATTGCAGGATTTGACTTGAGGTATACGTGTACGCGGCGTCGAGGCTGACGCGGTTCGCGGGCCGACCGTGAAATTCGATCTCAGCGCCGTGAGCTAATGAACGGTTGAGGTTGATGAACTGAGAAATAAAAGTGGTTGGATCGAAGGTAGAGGTAATTTGGTCGCGGAAGAGGTTGTGATAGTAAGTTCCAGATAATGAATACCGATCTTTCAGAAAATTCTGGACGAACCCGGTTTCAATCGTCTGATTCCGCTCCGGCCTCAGCTTCGGATTGGGAATAATAAAGAACGACGCGGTGCCGAAACTCTCGTCCAGACTTGGCTCCTTGATGCCTTGTCCGTACGCGACGCGCAACCGCGTTGCTCCGACCTTCGCGCTTCCGCGGTGCGCCAAAAATGTGAGCGCCGCTCGAGGTACGCCCGTGTTTCCAAAGCTCTCGTTATGCACAAAGCGTCCGCCCGCTACCAATGTCAAGCGTGAGAAGGACAACACCTGCTCCGCGTAGAGCGCATGGTTACGCCGAAGCCCATGTGTCAGCGGCAGGGCAGTCAGGTCTCCGATGAAGCCGTTTTCGTCTTCGAACTCGTAGCCGAAATTGGTGCGTGCCCATAGTCGCGGATCGTACTCGCCGTGATACATAAACCCGGCGCGGTTCAAGTCTGCATAACTATCGAAGGGAAAATCGAAATTACCGAAGGCCGGAGATTCGCGCCCGGGATCCATAAAATTGTCCAGGTTCTCGCGCACGTGGTGATACTCGTACCCGCTAAAGCTGTGGTTCCACTGGCTGCCCGTCTGAACCAACAGATCGCCACTGGCAAGAAAGTTGTTCTGCCGCGCCCGCTGATCGCTGTCTGGCGGGATCAGTTCCTGACCGTTGAAGTTGAAGAACGATTGCACGCCGCTGCGCTCAGTCGTGTGGCGCGTGCGAAAACGAAGGGCGACGCGGGAAGCGAGTTTCATGCCGATGTTCGCGCCTTCAGACGAATTCGAATAGGCATCATTGATGCCTTGGCCAAGCGAATTGAATTGCTCAGCAAACAGGTTGTAGTCGATGCGGCCAACGGCTCCCGCTACAGAGGCAGACCCGTCCGCCGTCGAGAATGTTCCACCGTAAGAGGAGAGCGTTAACTCCGGAGTGCGCGTGGTGCCGGTGGCGCTGAACAACTGCACGACGCTGGTGAGCGCGTCAGAGCCGTACAGCACGCTCTCGGGGCCGCGGACAAATTCGAAGCGATCCCCGCCAATGGTCGGTACAACGCCGAAATCAAAAATCCCTCCGGGTTCATTTACCGGCACACCATCGACGATCACCTTGTTGTAATCGGAGTCGCCTCCGCGGACGAAGAGTGACGCCAGGCCGCCGCGGCGTCCGTCAGTGTTGATTACCGCTCCGGCGAGATAACGAATGGCATCTGCCGCATCGACTGGTTGGCGATTGAGAAGGGTGCCGCGATCAACGGTTTCCACCGGTGCGCCGGTTTCATCGGCAGGAAGAGGAGTTTCCGTCGCGGTGACCACCACCGTTTCATTTCGGACTGCCACCTTTAGTTGGACATTTAAGTCCGCATTGCTCTGCTCACCGGTTTCCACGATCTTCTCGGCAAATCCCGGAGCCAGCACCTGTACGCGCCATGGTCCCGGTTGCAAAATGGGAAAGACGGCGGTTCCCGCCGCGCTGGTGTTTGCCGAGCCAACATTGGCGTTGTTCGACAGACGATAGATGCGCACGCTAGCGCCCGCAACCGCGCTACCCGTGGCATCGGAAACATGAACGGTGAAGTCAGTTGCCGTCGCCAGAAGCGGCGAGGCGATTAGGAGCAAGAGACGAAAGCAATTCCGCACGGCAATCCTCCTGGGCACGCGAGTGGGATTGGGTTGTACGGTTCGCGCCGGTCTCCTGACTTACGAGCGGCCCGGACCAGCCGGACCCGGATGCCCCCTTCCCATTCCGGAACACCGGAACAGTGGTTCTGGACATCCTTGAACTCGATTACAGTTGCGCGGCAGCGCGGGATTTGCACCCGCTTCCCTGATCCCGGCAAGCCGGGATCGCGCGATCCGCGTTCAGTTGTGAAGGTGAATGTAGGGCTTGGATCGAGAGCTTGTCAAACGACAAAGGACGTTTTCAGTTTTCAGTCCTCAGTTTGCGAACATTGAAACACAAAGCCAGAACACGGATGGGACGGATTGAACCAATCGGACAGATAGGCCGAAGATACACAAGCCAGGCCCGGGAAGTTACTGTTCCCAACGGCGGAAGATCAGCGACCCATTCGTTCCGCCGAACCCGAAAGAGTTTGAGAGTGCGATGTTGACGCGAGCCTTGCGCGACCGGTTAGGGACGTAGTCCAGGTCGCATTCCGGATCGGGATTGTCCAGGTTAATGGTAGGCGGCAGATTCTGATCGCGCAGTGCCAAAACGGTAATCCCTGCTTCGAGCCCACCGGCCCCGCCCAGCAGATGGCCGGTCATCGACTTCGTGGAGCTCACTGCTAAGCCATTCTTTGCGTGCTCGCCAAACGCGCGCTTTATTGCTTTGGTTTCGAGCACATCGCCCAGCGGCGTCGAAGTGCCATGGACGTTGATGTAATCCACCTGCTCGGCTGTAATATTCGCGTCTTTGAGGGCATTCACCATGACGCGATATCCGCCTTCGCCTTCTTCCGCGGGCTGGGTAATGTGATAAGCGTCAGCACTCATTCCATAGCCGATGATCTCCGCCATAATCGGAGCTCCGCGGCGTCGGGCGAATTCCAGCTCTTCCAGGATCAAAATGCCCGCGCCTTCGCCGATCACGAAGCCGTCGCGGTCCTTATCGAATGGCCGACTTGCCTTTTCGGGATCGCCGTTGCGCGTTGAGAGCGCGCGCATGGCGGCGAAACCGCCTACTCCCATCGGCGTGACTGCTGCCTCGCTTCCGCCGGCAATCATCACGTCGGCAGCGCAGCGTTGGATAATTTTGTACGCGTCGCCAATCGAGTGTGCGCTTGTGGTGCAGGCCGTAGCTGTAGCTTCGTTCGGCCCTTTGGCGTCGTAGCGGATGCTCACGTGTCCGGCGGCGAGATTAATGATGGCCGCGGGAATAAAGAAGGGAGATATCTTGCGCGGGCCGCCATTGATCAGATTCGAATGCTCCCGCTCGATGACGTCGAATCCGCCGATGCCGGAGCCGATGTGCACGCCTACGCGCTCCGAGATCTCCGGCGTGATGTTCAAGCCGGACATCCTGATGGCTTCATCGGTGGCCCCCATGCAGAGATGAATGAAGCGGGCCATCTTCTTAACTTCTTTTTTCTCGATGAAGTTCAGAGGATCGAAGTTCTTCACTTCGGCGGCGATGGTGCACGCAAATCCGGTTGTGTCGAAGCCGGTGATGGTGGCAACGCCGCTCTTGCCGGCGAGCACGTTCGACCAGACTTCCGCACTGGTGTTGCCCACACCGCAAATCAGGCCCAGGCCAGTGACGACAACTCGACGGCTCAAAGCTTACTTGCCGCCTTTCGCGTGCGCGTTGATGTAATCGATGGCGTTCTTCACCGTTTTGATCTTTTCGGCTTCCTCATCGGGGATCTCGATGTCGAAAGCTTCTTCAAATGCCATTACTAATTCCACGGTGTCGAGCGAGTCGGCCCCGAGGTCGTCAACGAACGACGCATTGGGCGTGACTTCGCCTTCATCGACTCCAAGTTGCTCTACGATGATCTGCTTTACCTTCTCGTCCACTGCGGCCATGCGCGTTCCTCGCTCTTTCTGGATTCACTGCAAAGGCTACAAAACTGCATTTCCAAATTTCAGGTTTTGAGTCGAGCTCACCTTCAGACCCGATCTTGCGAATGCCTATTGCTTGGCGATCTTGGAATTCTTTTCGATGTAGCTGACAGCGTCCTGGACAGTCTTTATTTTCTCGGCTTCTTCATCGGGGATTTCGAGGTCAAAGGCCTCTTCGAAGGCCATGATGAGTTCCACGCGATCGAGCGAGTCGGCGCCGAGATCGTCGACAAAAGAGGCAGTGGGTGTGACTTCGCTCTCCTCTACGCTGAGCTGGTCCACAATGATCTGTTTGACCTTGTCTTCGATCCCCGGCATCGAAACTCCTCCTGTCTGTGCGAGATGCACAGTACAAACTCCTCAGTCTAAATGGCGGTAGGAAAAGCTGGCAAGAAGGGAGCCGTAAGCTGGGGGCGCGCCCTTACCCGCCAACCTGAAGAGGAATCAATTGCGTGCGCGGCGGCGAGCTGTCGCGGCCTTTGCGTTTGCTGAAAGCCAGGCGGTACACGGCGTCGTACTGCGCGCCGACTACTTCCGGGCTTCGCGTTGCCAGGCAGTGCTCGCGCGCAGCGGCGCCAAGGGCCCGCCGGAATTGGGGATTGCCGGCAAGGAAGCTGGCGCGCTGCGTGATGTCTGAAACCTCACCGGGGCGGAACCACAGGCAGCCACGCCCATCCGAAGTGATTTCGCGATGTTGCTCAGTGTCCGCAGCCAGCAGCGCGCGCCCGCGAGCCTGAGCCTCCAGCGCAAAGCTTTGCCCTGACTGGTCGATGCCGCAGATCACCACATCGGCAGAAGCCATCGCCACCGGCCGCGCGTCGCTGGGAAGAATGCTCACCCAATCCGACAATTGGCAGATCCCCGCCACTTCGCGTAGAAGGTCTTCAGCTTCTTCCTCGCACAAAAAGACAAACTTTACCGTGGGGTGCTGGTGCTTAAGCACAGCCAGCACGCGCATCGAGCGCAGCACCGCATCGCGGCCAGTCCAGGATGCGGGACTTGGAACCGATGGAATCAGAAAGAAGATGCTTTCTGCGTTTCCTGACGCGGCCTGCTCCAGCCATTTCCGATCCGGCTTCGATTCAAGATAGTCCGATGGGATTGGTTCCGGTACTAGGAAAACGTTGTCCGCTCCCACTCCGCGATCGAGCGATGCAAGCCGCACGCTGTGGCTCTTGACTACGACTGCCGCAGCGCGCGTTAACACGAACTGCTCCGCGACACGAAAAGAGCGGGCCAGCCACGAGTTCTCATCGTGAGAACCGTCAGCCGCGGCTAATTTTTCGACGGGAAGATTGAATTGATAGACGACGCCAGAGCCTGAACGCACAGCTGCCATTCCCGAGGCGAATGAATGTGCGTGAATCACTTCCGCTGCGCTCTCCGCGGCAGCATCATTCAACAGCCTGCGCCAGTCACGCACATGGTTCCACATGCGCAAGAGAGAGATCTGAGACGCTTCCAACGACCTTCCGCTTTCCGCGAAGGCGCTGGGTAATCCGAACCCTGCGGGAGTTAGTAATTGCGGACGCATGCCCGCAGCCAGCTGTCCTTCTACCAGCGGAAGAACGTCGCGTGCCGCCTCGCACGCATGCACCACACTCCAGGGATGGCGTTTGTTTATGACGCGCGTGCCGAGCGGAGCGTTCGTTTGATCTGCACTCAGCGAGCGCTGAGCGGAACTTTTCATGGCGCGCTTGCCCGAGAGTTGGGCCGGGGACATCGGCTAAGAAACTTCCTTTCTTTGTTCCACCAGGAGTTGGGAATATGGCAGTACCTGGTTGCGACCGCGGGATTTGGCCGCGTAGAGCGCCGCATCGGCGTATTCAATCAGTTTCTGACGGCAATCCGCATCGTGCCGGTACACTGCTATTCCGATGCTGATTGTGAGCCGCTCGTGGCCTTGAAGTCCTTCGATTTCAAAGTTGAAGTTCTGCACGGCTCGGCGCAGTCGCTGCGCGACGGTCATGGCTTCCTGCTCTGAGGCCTCAGGCAGAATGATGACAAATTCTTCTCCGCCATATCGCGCCACAGTATCCACTTCGCGCATGTCCTTCACCAGAAGTGCCGTGACCTGCCGCAACACCTGGTCTCCGACGTGATGCCCGTAATTATCATTCAGCGATTTGAAGTGATCGATGTCCACCATCAGCAGTGAAAACTGTTCGCCTTTGCGATCAGAACGTTTTACTTCAAGATCGAGTTGTTGCTCGAAGTACCCGCGAGTTCGCAACCCAGTGAGATAGTCGGTGAACGCGAAACGCAGCAGTCCCTCGTTGGCTTGCTCGCGGGTCAGCAGATTTTCCGAAACGAGGGCGAGCGTCCACAGCAAGTGAGCATCTTCTTCAGTGAAGCCCTCACACTTGATGCAAAAGAGCTGCAGCGAACCGAGCACACGCCCTTTCACGAATAAGGGCACTACCAGCGCCGATTCCGCGCCTGCAGCTTTCAGTTCGAGATCCGCCTTTTCGTGCTTGCCGGGATAAATCAGCAGCGGCGTAGCTTGTTGTGTTACCCAGAAGTGCAGCAGATTCCCGCCCCACGGAACTTGCGGAGTGTGCTCCATGCGCCCGCGCTGCAGGCGCAACTCCATTTTTTCTTGCGGCTCGTTCCAGAAATAAACGCACGCACTATCGAAGGTTGCGATCGCTGCCGCTACGTCGCAGATGAGATTGAGAGCCGGCCCCAGTTGCATCTGCGAGCCTGTCATCGTAGCCAGGCCGAGAATGGCCTGCACGCTACGCCACCGTCTCCCGATAATCTCCGGGCTCAATTCGCCCCTCGCGGCGATGGCGAACTGCTCGATCTTGAAATCCGGGTCGGTTTGCATGGGGAGAAACTGCCGAGCGACTAAAGTCTTCCTGCTACTTCAACCAGTCCTGCTGCTCCTAGGATGCTAAGAAGAGCATAGTCCGTGGTATCTACATGATTACGCTAATGCGTTGGCCTTTAGGTAATTCCACAAAACCACCCGAAATTCCGGAGAAACAGGGAAGATTTGCCTAAAAAAATGGCACTCCAAGACTCGATCGCCTGCCCGGTATTAGGGCATTGTCTGTAGGTCTAGTTAAATGAAGCACTTGCAAACGCATCTACTCCGGGTCTAGGATAGATCTCGCTGTGAACACGCTTGAACCCCCCAGAAGCGTGTCGCTCGCGTCGCCCGTTTTTCAACATTCTTTGAAGTCAGCGGTTTCCTAGCTCGTTTCCCGTGCTGGGACGTATTCGTCTCAACACGCCCATGGAGAAGCGTTATGGCTTGGTACGCGTACTGCATCACGGAACAAAAAGCCTTCCTCGGTTCCGCCCGCTCCCGTCGTCCCTTTCCAGTTGAAGGACTCAATGGTGTTCGTAGCAGTCAGGTGTTTGCTTATCCCAGTGGCGATCTCGCCGTGATCGTCAGCGAGTACGTAGCCGGCGATCTAACTCAGCAGGCCGTGATCGAGCACGCGCGCGTAGTGAGCGAGTGCTTCCGCAACACGACAGTTCTCCCGTTCCGTTTCGGTACAGTCTTTGACAACGATGACGCGTTGCGGCGCGCCATACGCGCGAACCGGAAGGCATTTACGGATTCCGTCTCGCGGCTGAAGGGCAAGGCGGAAATGCATTTGAAGTTGGTCGTCAAAGACGGCTCGCTGCGCGAAGCTATGAACGATATCGAGTTGCCAAGTTCTGTCGGCGGCGAATACTTGTCGCGGTTGCGTGAGAAGGCCGCCCGCCATCGTGAACGTCAAACCAAGGCGCGCGCCCTTTCCGTCCAGGTAAACAAGCTCTTTCATCCGCTGGAAGAAGAAGTAAGCTGCCGCAAGAACGAAACCGGCGGCATGCTGATCGACATCGCTCATCTCATTGACGAGAAGTCGGTTGAGCGCTATCAGAACAGTTACAACAGCGCCATGCGCCAGCTAAAGAACTGCGAGATTCTAATCAGCGGACCGTGGCCTCCCTACCATTTCACGCCTGGCAAGCTCCGGACAGGAAGCACAAATAGCTAAGACCGATAGGCATTAGGCATCGGTGAATCGACTAAGAAAGCCACCGACTGCCTATTGCCTAACGCGTTTCCCATCGCGTTTCTGTTCGAAACTGGCTAATATAGGCATCCAAGTACCAATCTTTGGAATCTGAGTGCTAGGCTGAGTTCCGGGCCGGTGTTTCTTCTTCGCTCGCGCCGCGGATTACAGCAGGACAGCTGTGCGTCCTAAGTGCTTCAGATTTCTTGCCTTGGAGCACGTCCACCAGACTAGTTTGCGCGAGGGCCGGCTTGCAGTCTAAGACGCGGATTCTGATTGCGGATGATGACCCGGCAATGGCCAGATCGCTGGGTGACTTCCTCTCCCGTCGCAATTTCGAGTGTGCCTTCGCCGTAAGCCACGAAGAGAGCCTGCGCACCATGCGCTCCTTCGACCCCAGCGTTGTGTTACTCGACTACACCCTGCCTCCCGCAGATGGCAGTGAAACGCTGGAGCGCATTAAGCAAATGCGCCCGGACACCCCTGTAATTGTGTATTCCGGTGTAGAAGCTCCTGACGTCATCTTCCGCCTTTCCAAGCTGGGCGCCGAAGACTTCATCACCACGCCCTTTCAGCTGAATGAACTCGTCTCGCGCATCTCGCGCGCTCTAGAGAAAAACGGCGCCGCCGACGATGGGCAATTGCGCGATCGTGTCCGCCGCCAAAGCGATTTCTCCACGCTTTTCGGCACGAGCCCGCGCATGGAGGAAATCAAGAACACGATCGAGCAGGTGGCGGAAACCAGCGCCACAGTCTTGATACGCGGCGAGAGCGGAACCGGCAAAGAGGTGGTTGCGCGCATGATCTACGCGCAGTCTTTACGCCGCGAAAAGCCATTCGTGAAAGTAAACTGCGCCGCCATCCCCCATGAACTACTCGAGAGCGAGCTCTTTGGATACGAGCCGGGGGCGTTTACCGGCGCTAACCGGCAGAAGCTGGGAAAGTTCGATCAGGCAAATTACGGAACGTTATTTCTTGACGAAATCAGCGAGATGCATCCGGCGCTGCAAGCCAAGTTGCTGCACGTGCTGCAGGATGGACAATTTTCGCGTCTCGGCGGCAAGCGTGACATTGCTGTAGACGTGCGGGTATTGGCCGCTACCAATAAGTTTCTCGAGAAAGCGGTCTCGCAGGGTGCCTTTCGCGAGGACCTGTTCTATCGACTCAATGTCGTCACCGTGCACATTCCGCCTCTGCGAGAGCGCGGCGAAGAGATTCCCCTGTTTCTTGATTTCTTCTGGCGAAAGTACAGCGAGTTTTACGGCAAACAGCCTCCACCGTTCAGCGATTACGCGTTGTCGCGCATGATGGATTACGAGTGGCCTGGCAACATCCGGGAATTGGAAAACCTGGTAAAGCGTTACGTGATCGTCGGCAACGAATCCCAGATCATCCGTGAGATCTCGACACACAAACCGATCATCTCTTCCGGCGTTGCCAGTTCCGCCGTTACCAATTCAGCGGTTGCTTCTGCGCCACAGCCGAACAACTCGACGTCTCCCTCGAGTGGTAACTCGCAGCATGAAACCGAGCGGCCCTCGCTACTCGAGATTGGACGCCGCGCCGCGCTCCTGGCCGAGCGTGAGGCGATCGAGAAGGTGTTATACGAGACACGTTGGAACCGCCGCCAAGCTGCGAAGATCCTGAAGATCAGCTATAAGGCTCTGCTCAACAAGCTGAAGGCGATGGAAGAGCAGAATGCCGAATCTAAGCAACCACAAGCCTAAAAGTGGAATCGCGATACCACATCGGTCTCTGAATCCCGAGTAGGTGAATTCAGTATTAGGGTATTGCAGCATTCGCCAAATATGCATCAATGCTGGTGTTTCTAAGTATCCCGTTTTCAACACCTAGCGCCAGCGGCTTTGGTTTTCTAAGTGCTTAAGGGAAGGACAAAGAAAGAGGCAACATACTTAAGACCTTATGGTCTGTCACGTTGGAAAAGCTTCTCTACTTTGCCTTTTGGCTGCTTTGCAGCCGGGCACCTTGCCTCCCCTGCCCTGAACGGTTCCCTCCATTTTGCCTCTTTGAAACGAGCCCTCAGCGATGAGGGCTTTTTTCTTAAGCGTCATCGTTGTTGGTTGGTTATAGGTTCGAGCTTGCGATCGGCGAAACAAATTCTGAGGCGTTCCATCCCTGTTGTTTTGCGCGCAGCAAATGCGGATTCTCGACACGCCACGATGATGTCGGTCCTGCATTGACTGGGCTGAATGATGAGCGCTGAAAAGTAGCGAGCGCATCGAAGACGCACCTGCCGCCTCGTTGACGCGCTGTTCTGCCCGAGCATATGATTTCTGTTTCCCCAAATCCCTCCTGCCGCATCTATGTATGTTCGGCTTTTTGCGCGGGTAGCGGAAATGCACACGACTATGGAAAAGAAGCGGGTCGAACAGTTCAGGAAGCAGCTCGAACAGCGGCAACAGGAGCTGCGTCGCGTAGTATCTCGCACTCAGGAAGATGGGCGCATCGCCGACGCCGAAGCTGCGCAGGACATTGCTGACCGCGCCGCTAACTCCTATACCAAGGAATTCCTCTTCGCGCAGAGCAACAACGACCGCCAACTGTTGGGGATGGTTGAAACGGCCCTCGGCCGTATTCGTGATGGCAGCTTTGGCGAATGCATCCACTGCGGTAACGAGATCAACCCTAAGCGGCTCGAAGCCGTTCCCTGGACCCGGTACTGCATCGATTGCCAGGAAAAGATGGAAAAGGGCCTGCTCGAAGAGTCGCATACTTAGCGAACCGGCGATCACGGAAACAGAACTGCTGATCGATTATTTCCAGCCGTAACTCTCCTAGGTTCGGTACCCACCTTCCTCCCCGTTTCACCGCAAATTTATGACGCTGTAACTCCGCTGTAACACGCGCTCGTGAGGATGAAGTTCAAACCGAGAGCATTACAGGAGGAGAGACGGTGATTCGAGGTCTCAAATACGCGCTTGCGATTATCAGCCTCTGCGCGGGTTCCGCGCTGGCACAGACAACCCTGAATGGAGCGGGGGCGACGTTCCCCAATCCGATTTATTCAAAGTGGTTCGCCGAATACCACAAACAACATCCCGACGTAGAGATTAATTATCAGCCCATCGGCAGCGGCGGCGGGATACGCCAGCTAATTGCCGGCACCGTGGACTTCGGTGCCAGTGACGTCGGTATGACTGACGAACAGATAAAGCAGGCCAAAGGTCCGGTTCAGCTGATTCCCACGGTGATGGGCTCTGTCGTGCCGGCGTACAACATTCCCGGCGTCACCCAGGACTTGAAATTCACTCCGGAGATTCTGGCCGGCATCTTCCTGGGAAAGATTACAACGTGGAACGACGCTACCATTCAGAAAGCCAATCCCGATGTGAAACTGCCAAACCAGAACATTAATGTGGTCCATCGTTCTGACAGCAGCGGCACGACTGGCGTCTTTACGGATTATTTGTCCAAGGTTAGCCCCGATTGGAAGAGCACAGTGGGCAGTGGAACTTCCGTCAAGTGGCCAGTGGGCATCGGCGGCAAAGGAAATGAAGGCGTCGCCGGAACGATCCGCGTAGTCGATGGAGCGATCGGCTACGTCGAGCTGATCTATGCGCTGCAGAATCACATCACCTTTGGTTCGGTTCGCAACTCATCTGGTCAGTTCCTTAAGGCTGATCTGGAGAACACCAGTGCGGCTGCAGACGGCGTGAAGATCCCTGACGACTATCGCGTGTCAATTACCAATTCTGCCAATAAGAATGCCTATCCCATCGCGACTTTCACTTGGCTCCTGGTTCCGAAAAAGCCCGCGGATCAGAACAAAGGAAAAGTGTTGAAAGACTTCCTCACGTGGATGATCAACGATGGTGAAAAAATGACGGGCCAACTCGACTACGCTCCGCTTCCTCAGCCCCTGCAGGAGCGGGTAAAGAAAACCATTTCTTCGTTGTAATCGGCATCTAGGCCTTCAACTCTATTCGGCCCCAAGAAAACGGCCTGGCTTCTATCTAGAAGCCAGGCGTTTTTTTGGCTTCAGGGACAGCAGTGCCTGCGACGGTTGCTTGCTATGCTATGCTTGCTATTCGGAGCGAAGAGTGAAGACGCCAAGCGAAGGTCCCACGGTCAAGGTTCGGAACTATGTCCGGGAGCGCTATGTGCGTCCCGCGAGGCGAGAGAAGCGTGCAACATTCCGCGTGCAGGTTGGAGAGGTGCATCACGCTCTTCGGTTCGCAAATCGTGTGCCGTTAGTGTGCAACGCGCTTTCATCAAAAAAATTCCTCGAAGAAAATTGTCTTCGATTGATCCGTCGTACCGGACCTCCCTCCGGCCTAAGCACTACGGTCGAATTCACATATCAACTCCTGGATGGGCCGGGGGAGCAGCATCCTCTCGACGACCTCCTTAAACTGCGAGGGGCGTTCAAGAAGATTTTTGATGAGCTAGGCGGCGGAGAAAATTATCTACGCACGGAACGGAGCGAGTTCTACCACCAGGATGACCGGGGAAGAAACCGGTGAGTCGCGTCTATTGGGATTCCATGCTGTTCATCTATTTGTTCGAGAACAATCCTCGGTACGCGGACCGGGCAAGCCACATCATCAACCGCATTAAGGATCGAGGTGACGTACTCTGCACGGGCACGCTGACCCTCACGGAAGTTCTCACCGGCATGTATAGACGTGGGCACGAAGATGACGCCGCGCGGGCCCGCCAGGTTTTCGAAAGAATTGAAGTTCTACCGTTCACAGTACCGATTGCGGACACATGCGCGCGCATACGTGCACGATTTGGGTTTTCGATCTCTGATGCTATTCACCTGGCCACGGCGGCCGACGCTAGAACCGATGTTTTTGTCACGAATGACAATGCGCTGGTCGGAAAATCGGTACCCGGCGTGCAGTTTATTGTCCGCATTGACACCGACCTGTTCTAAAGCGCCCAGCTGCATCTTTCCCTGTTTGGCATTAGCTTGTTAAATTTGATCAGTGATGCGCCGGTTCTGGGAAAACCTGATGTTCGCGTGGGAGACGCACTTAACTACCCGCGACACGAACAGGATTGTTCGTCCGTTGGAGTGGGGTATCGAATGGACGGGTGCCTGGCCGCAGGTGAACGGAAATTTTCCTTCGTCTTCTTCTCAGATGAGCGATGCCGACGCCGAGAAGTACTTCTCGAGTCTCAATCACGAGATCGTTGCCGACAGTGATCGTTTCTTCAGCTATGACGCGCCAAATGACTTCCGTCTCGAAGAGCGTCTGCCTGAGCTTTTTCCGACAAACACTCGTCAGCAGAAGCAGCTTGAAAAGCTGGAACGTTCATCCAAAAGCGGCAAGCTGAAGCCGGTGCCATTTCTGCGCTTCACCTCTCCGGTACGCACGCCCTACCCGGAGAACGATGTTGTGAACGCGCGCTGGTTTCCCGCCTTCGATCGCGAGGGCCGGCCGAGCCGGAAGGCGGTTGTGGTTCTCCCACAATGGAACGCCGACGCTTTCAGCCACAACGCGCTTTGCCACGTCATGAACCGGTATGGGGTTTCGGCTCTGCGTCTCAGCAAGCCCTACCACGACATCCGCCGCCCGGCAGAGATCGAACGCAGCGACTATGCCGTTTCCGCCAACATCGGTCGCACCCTGGACTCTTGCCGGCAGGGCGTGATCGACATTCGTTGCTGTCTGGATTGGCTGCAGTCCCAGGGCTGCCGGAGATTCGGCATCCTGGGCACAAGTCTGGGCTCCTGCTACGCGTTCATCGCCAGCGCTCATGATCCGCGGCTGGAAGTAAATGCCTTCAATCATGCCTCGACTTACTTTGGCGACGTGGTCTGGACAGGGCAATCTACGCGCCATATCCGCGCAGCGCTGGAGCCAGTGATGGACGCCGAGCGCTTGCGCCAGCTATGGCTGGCCATCAGTCCTGTGGCCTACATGAAGAAGTTCGCGTCGCACCGAAAAAAGGTGCTGGTGATCTACGCTAAATATGATTTGACTTTCCTTCGGCGGCTGTCTGAGGAAGTGGTGCGACTTTTTCGCGAATATGACGTCGATTTCAAGGCCGTTGCCTTGCCTTGCGGGCACTACACGGTAGGCGAGATACCCTTTAAATTCATCGACGGCTGGCACCTGGGTTGGTTCATCTATTCGGCCTTTAAGACCTTGGAGGCGAGCACGGTCTAGGCGAAATTCATCCGGTAGGTATGTGCACAGTCAATAACCTGTGCGGCAGAATTCGCTGCTATCTCCCTGATCGTGCCCTGCGCCTGCCGACAATTCTGCAGATCGGGCAGAGACTTGTAACGTCTGCGCTAGTTAAAAAAATCCCTGCGCAGGGAAGCTGCGGGAATTTGCACTGCGAGGATGTCGGTTTGCGTGGCGACTCTACATCAGCAGTTCGCGGGTGCGATTGGCAATCGGGTGCTGCATAACGTCGAGCTCGTTCTTCACCATGTTCAGCCCGCAAACGCAGTCCTCGAAGCGCTCCGAGAGCTTGGCAAAAAGTGGGGCCGCATCCGCATACTCGAAGACGTCGAACTTCGAGACAATGTAGTAGCTTTCTTTGCCTGCGCGGATGAAATCCACCAGGTTTTCCAGCCGTTGGCGGCGCAGCCGGTAATGGTTGATGCTCTCGGGAAACATGCCGGCGAAAAACAGCGTGTAGTCGCCAATGTGTCTGCGAACCTCGCGCTCCCGATCAAATGACGGCGCGGGACCATAGACGGGGTCAGATTCCAGCAGCATTTCGCCGACATCCGAGATTGAACGCCCGGCTGCATCGCGAATCTTGTAGACCTCTTCCGCCTGGCAGAAGCCGGCAAGCATGGCGGAAATGTAGCTAGTCAAGTCATGGTCCGTAAGACCAATCGTCGACGAGAAGGTCTGCGTGACCAGTCCGCCGAAAAATTCCTGCAGCAGCTTTGCTCCCGAGTCCATGCGACTCCCCCTTGCAGGCATTGCCGTCATCGTTCCTGAGACGACTATCACCTACGAACAACTGGGAATATCTAAACTATTGGAACACTACTTACATCGAGAGGTTTTCCCTTGCAATAACAATCAGTGCACCTACTAAAGTTTGTTAGCACTGTTCTGGCGAGAGTGCTTACCAAAATGGGCCCAGCTCGTAGGGCAAAAAAACTCCGATGGCAAAACGGCGATCACAACCATTTACCGGCATTTAGTGCGGATAGAACTTGTCCAGGATTCAATCGCTCACGTTCCGAAATGAATCATTGAGATCAGCGCGAGAGCTTCAAAAGGGAACCAAACTCGTCAAGAATGATCCTTAATATTTACTGATCTCCGCATGTCTCTCGCGTGAGTTTTTTTCTTGCGTCTGCCGGTGGTTTCGGTTCTGCTTTTGGTTTTCAGTCCCACCATCTAGAATGGCGCGTCCATTCCATGTCACGCACGAACTATTCAAGCGGCACGCGCTGGGAGCCGGTAATTGGCTACTCACGCCTGGTGAAAGTTGGGCCGCAGATTTGGGTTTCCGGCACGACGGCCACCAACGAAGCTGGTGAGATAGTCGGCTTGGGCGACGCCGCTGCGCAGGCGCGGCAAACGATTCGCAATATTGAAAGAGCTCTGGAGAAAGCAGGAGCGTCGATCAAAGACGTCGTGCGCACGCGCATGTTCGTCGTCCGTCACGAAGACGCTCAGGCGGTAACACTCGTTCACGGCGAATTCTTCGGCGAGGTACGTCCGGCAACTTCGTTGCTGGTGATTTCAGCTCTGCTTGATCCGCGCATGTTGGTCGAGATTGAAGCAGAAGCTTTTGTTTCCGACGATGGAGGCTAATTGATGAAGACAATGCAGGCTGTCTGCTGTGCCCTGCTGATTTGCGCCTATGCCCATTCGCAAACAACTCCGAACTCTATGGGCACTCACGCGACCTCAGAAGCGAAGACCATTGTGATTCGCGCGGGTTCTTTAATCGACGGAGTGAGCGCGCAGCCGAAATCCAATCAGGAGATTGTGATTCGCGGCAATCGCATTGTGAGCGTGGGCAATACCAGTTCGGGAAGAGCCCCCGCGGACGCCCAAGTGATCGACCTCGGTTCAGCCACTGTGCTCCCCGGCCTCATCGACACCCATACTCACATCTTTCTGCAAGGCGAGGATCCTGCGCTCGGCGGCTATGACATTCAGCTGCTCAAGTTTCCAGCTTCGTATCGTGCTGCTCGGGCAACCGTATCGGCCCGGCGTGCCCTGGAACAGGGTTTCACCACATTGCGCGATCTGGAGACCGAAGGCGCAGGCTATGGTGACATTGGAATCAAACGCGCGATTCAGGATGGATATATTCCCGGTCCGCGTATGTTCGTTGTGACTCGCGCGATATCTACGACCGGGGGATATCCGCTCGAAGGCTACGCTCCGGAAGTCACCGTTCCGAAAGGTGCGCAGTTAATCGATGGACCAGTCGAGGCGCGAAAGGCAGCGCGCGAGCAGCTCGACAACGGCGCCGACTGGCTGAAGGTCTACATGACCCACCGCTCCTGGGTCGACGATCAGGGCAATCTTGTTTCGCAGCCGACGCTGACCGTGGAAGAACTGAAGGCGGTCGTAGATGAGGCGCACGGATGGCGCCGAAAAGTCGCGTGCCATGCCTATAACGGCATTGGTCTTCAGCGCGCGCTCGATGGTGGCTGCGATTCTATCGAGCATGGCCTCGAAATCACCGACGCGCAAATCTCGCAAATGCTCAAGCAGGGCACGTGGTACGTCCCGACGCTTGCCGTTTATTACTACGATTGGGCGCCGGAGAATACAGACGATGGCCGGCGCGATCGTAAACGCGCCGCCGTCCACGGAACATCATTCAACAAAGCGCTGAAGGCTGGAGTGAAAATCGCGTTCGGTACAGACATGGGCGGGATTCCCTGGACGGATCCTATTGCCGAGGAATTCGGGCGCGAGGTTGAGTTTGGCATGACGCCGATGCAGGCAATCCAAACGGCAACTGGTCGGGCGGCAGAACTGCTAAGTATGGACGGCAAGATCGGTCTCATCGCACCGGGAGCATTCGCCGATGTGATCGCGGTTTCCAGCGATCCGCTGCGCGATGTAAGCGCGCTGAAGAATGTCACTTTCGTGATGAAGGACGGCGAAGTGTTCAAATCCGCCTCTCCGGTACGGTGATAGAGTGAGCTCACCGCGTTAAGAGTTTCCTTTTGCGCTGGGGCTTTCTTAATTTCATCCATGTCTTCCACAAAAAAATTGCGCGTAGGTGTGCTCTTCGGCGGACGCAGCGGTGAGCACGAGGTTTCTCTGCTCTCGGCTGCATCCGTGCTAAATGCGATCGACCGCTCGAAGTACGACGTGGTTCCCATTGGCATCACTAAACAAGGCAGGTGGCTAACCTCCGGCGACTCGCAGCGCTTGCTGAAAGGCGAACAGCAGCCGGATAACCCTCGTCATCTGCGCGCTGGTGATCCGGAGAACACCCCCGGAGCCGCGGTTCTCGCTCGCGGTGACTCCGTTTTGGTCCCGCCCGAGCCGATGGGTGAGCATCACGCGTTAATTCCATTTGAAAGCGGCTCACCCGCTACAACTTCGGGCCACACGCCCATCGACGTAGACGTGATTTTCCCGGTGCTGCACGGGACTTTTGGCGAAGACGGCACCATTCAGGGTCTGCTTGAGCTCGCCGGCATTCCTTACGTCGGCGCGGGCGTTCTCGGCTCCGCGGCGGGAATGGATAAAGACGTCATGAAACGTCTGTTCGCTGCTGCCGGTCTGCCCATTGTGAAGCATGTAACCGTACTGCGCAGTCAATGGGAGAAAGAACCGAAGAAGGCTAGGAAGCAAATCGAGTCAAAGCTGAAGTATCCGATGTTCGTTAAGCCCGCGAACTTGGGTTCGTCCGTAGGAATTTCCAAGGTTCACAACGCCAAGGAACTCGCTCCGGCCATGGACCTTGCGGCTGGATATGACCGCAAACTGGTGATCGAACAGGGGGTCGGCGGGAAGAAGGACAAAGCTCGCGAATTGGAATGCTCGGTCTTAGGTAACGATGATCCTCAAGCCAGCATCGTGGGCGAGATTGTCCCAATTAAGGAATTCTACGACTACGCCGCCAAGTACCTCGACGAAGGCTCTGAACTGGTGATTCCGGCAAAGCTCTCAAAGTCTTTGACAAAGAAAGTGCAGGAAATGGCTGTCGGTGCCTTCAAAGCCGTTGACTGCGCTGGATTGGCGCGCGTCGATTTTCTTCTCGATCCCAAGAGCGAAAAGCTCTATTTAAACGAGATCAACACCATGCCCGGCTTCACCGCGATCAGCATGTATCCCAAGCTTTGGGCCTCGTCAGGCCTGGGCTATCCGAAATTGATCGACCGGCTGATCGAATTGGCTCTGGAACGTCATACGGAAAAGACCCGGACCAGCTATAGCCGGGAGTGAGCCCTTTTGTTCCCGATTCAACCACGCGAAACAAACGGGTTCTGCGCAATGATGTAGCGCAGCGGCATCTCCGCAGACTTGGTAATACCCACCCGCATGGTTGTCCGGACCTCACCGGGAGTGAACCCATCTTCGACGATTTGCAAGCGGGAATCGCGCTTGTACAGTGCTTCGGCATTGAACCCAGTGCGTGTGATTCCAAGTGCCTGGCACAGCCGTCCGGGGCCGCTGGTAAGCAAGCGTAGTCCCGAAGTGGAACCGAGTCGGTCCTCGCTAATTCCACGGGCTTTGGCCATGGTCTCAATGCCTTCGAGTGGTTCCAGCGCGCGCAGCAGCACACACCCTGCATTGCCCTCCGGCATGCAGGAAAAATTCAGGCAGTAGTACATTCCGTAGATGAAATAGACATAAGCGTGCCCCGGCGGCCCGAACAGCACCTGATTGCGTTCGGTCCTTCCCGCAGCGGAATGAGCAGCCAGATCGCCTTCGCCCAAATACACTTCCAGTTCCACGATCCGGCCGGCGAGACGCCGCTTCGTCGCACCTTGGGACGATGTACGAACGAGAATTTTCCCCAGCAGGTCGCGTGCTACGATGCGAGGGTCGCGAGCGTAAAAGCTCTGCGGCAAGATGTGTTCTCGTTTTCCCGGCATTGATTTCCTAGATTACCCAATGCATCGCCACTCTCAATTCAACCGAGAATGGGGTGAATGTCGCCACTCGTCACTTCTTTGGAGGGAACAGTGAAAAAAACACTATTAAAGTTTGCTGCCATTTTGGCGCTTGGCGTGCCCCTGGCCGCAGCCACCATTCCGAATGGCACGCCGGTGACGATTCGCACCGGTTCCGCGCTGTCTTCGGGCACAGCCAAATCAGGCCAGACATTCAATTGCTCGGTGGCGAGGGATGTAGTGGTCGCAGGACAAACGCTGGCCAAATCTGGCGATGCGGCGAAATGCCGTGTGACATCTGCGAAGTCCAGCGGCCGTCTGCACGCACCCGGCGTCCTTTCCGTCAGGCTTGTAGAAGTTAACGGCCAATCCGTGACCACCACCTCGCACACCTTCCATGGCAAGAGCCACAAGAAAAGCAACGTCACCAAGATCGGTGGAGGCGCAGCGGCAGGCGCTCTGATCGGTGGCCTTGCCGGCGGCGGCAAAGGCGCGCTGATCGGAACCGGCGCGGGTGCAGCCGCAGGCACTGGCGTTGCTGCTGCAACCGGAAAAGAGGAAGCGGTAATTCCTGCTGAAACAGCAATGACGTTTACCGTCGGCGGAGCGTCTGCCCGTCATCACAAGTAGAACTGCTGATCACGGAATTTGACGAGGCCGGCGTGCTTGCCTGGTAATTGGCAGCGCCGGCTTTCGTCATCCGTTTTCTAATCCCAATCTCTTTTCTCTCCCTTGCTTCCTATCTTCCTTCCCTCGTATCATTCTCAGTCCGTTTCTCCACCTCGTTCATGACTGTCCCGAGCACAAAACCACAGGTTGTTCTGCGCGAAAAAACGAGGCTGATGTCTGCCTCGGAAATTGAGCGAACTCTGGTTCGCCTCGCCCATGAAATTGTCGAGAAAAATAACGGCGTCGAGCGGCTTGGGTTTGTTGGAATCAAGCGGCGCGGAGTGCCTTTAGCGCGGCGGCTAGCTGACCTTGTAAATAAGATCGAGAAGACCACCGTGGCTGTGGGCACGCTCGACATCAACCTATATCGCGACGACCTCTCGACTACGGGTCCCAAGCCCGTTGTCAACAAGATGGACATCGGTTTCGACGTGACCGATAAGAACATCATTCTCGTCGATGACGTGCTCTATACCGGACGTACCATTCGCGCCGCTTTAGACGCTCTTTTTGATCATGGTCGCCCCGGCCGCGTGCAATTGCTGGTGCTCATCGATCGCGGCCATCGTGAGCTGCCCATCGAAGCTGCGTTTATCGGCCGTCACGTGCAGACAACTGAGAACGAGATCATCGAGGTCAAGCTGCAGGAGATCGATCCCAGCGAACAAGTGCTCCTGGTGGAAAAGGTCTCTGCATGACGCGAGGGGCGATCCCTCAGGCCTCCAGCAAAATTCAAAGTCGCAGCATTCGCTCTGCTTCGCTTCGCGCGTTCTCCCACCATTCGCGCTCCTTGCTCGATATCGAATCTCTGAGTGATGCGGATATTCACTCTCTGCTTAAAGAAGCCGGAAGGTTCCGGCGTGTATCCATCCAGAAAGCTCCGCTCAAAGGACGGCATATCGCGCTGCTGTTTTATGAATCCAGCACGCGCACGCGCTGTTCGTTCGAGCTGGCGGCGAAATCGCTGGGCGCCTCCACGACGCTGGTAAGCGCCAGCGCGTCGAGCATCGAGAAGGGTGAGTCGCTCGTCGACACAGGAGCTACGCTAGCTGCGATGGGCGCGGACTGCATTGTCATTCGCCATCCATCTTCCGGCGCGCCGCATGTGCTCGCGCGGCATCTGCGCATTCCGATCGTCAACGCCGGAGACGGTATGCACGAGCATCCTTCGCAGGCGTTGCTCGACTGCTACACCATTTCGGAGCATCGTCAGTCCCTCAAGGGACTCCGGCTACTTCTGGTCGGGGATATCTATCACAGCCGCGTGGCGCGTTCGAATGCGCTGCTCTTATCTCGTTTAGGAGCTCAGGTCACATTCTGCGGACCACCTGCGCTGTTGCCGGAAGTGGCCGAAACCATCGCTCCCGGCGTGCGCGTAATGCGCGATTTCGATCGCGCGCTGCCCCAGGCGGACGTGATCATGATGCTGCGCGTTCAGAAGGAGCGCCTTGCCGGCCTGCAAATTTCGGCTGACGAGTACGTTCGCGACTATCAGCTCACACCGGAGCGTCTTGCGCTGGCCCCCGCGAAGGCCCTGGTAATGCATCCTGGCCCAATGGTGCGCGGCATGGAACTAACCAGCGAAGTTGCTGATTCGGCGCGTTCGCTGGTGCTGGAGCAAGTGCGCAACGGTGTAGCAGTACGCCGCGCGATTCTGCTGCGCGCCTTGGGAGGCCGCGCTTGAGAAGAGCAGATGACCGCGCACTGCTGATTCGCAACGCCCGTATTTGCGCTGTCGGCAAGGCTGCGAACGAAAGGTTCGACATGTTGACCGATCAAGGTCGCATCGCCGCAATCGAGCCGCATGGAAAGATTCCCAACAAGGATTACCAACTGATCGAGGCTGATGGTCTGATCGTCTCGCCTGGCTTCATAGACTTGCACGTGCATCTCCGGGAGCCGGGGCAGACACACAAAGAGACCATCGCGACAGGCACTGCAGCGGCTGCCGCAGGAGGATTCACCACCGTTTGCGCGATGCCCAATACCAACCCTATCAACGATTCACCGGAAATTACGCGATGGATGCAGGCGCCGGAACGCCGCGCAAAAGTAAAAGTCCGGCCAATCGCGGCTGCCACGCTGGGAAGCGAGGGCGAGCAACTCACCGATTTCCGGGCTCTGGTTGACGCTGGAGCGGCGGCTGTCACCGTCGATGG
>JAFAUE010000148.1 GCA_019243475.1 Acidobacteriota bacterium
AGTCAAAGTAGTCGGGGTTGTGGAGACGAAGGCCGACGCCGGAATACGCGGCGCTCCCGGCGCCGCGTATTCCGGCGTCGGCCTTCGTCTCCACAACCCCGACTACTTTGACTTTGCTCTCGCTGGGCGTGACGGCATAGACGCTCAATTCGCTGGCCGCACCGTATTGCGCCGCGTCCGAAGATAAAGCATCGTTGTTCATCAGGCGCCGCGAAGCGTAGCGGAGAATAATTTCTTTTCCGATTAAGTCCTCCGGTTTGTCGCTGAGGTTCTTGGCTTCATCGCTTTGAAGAATCATTTCTGCTGCATCGCTGGAGGAAAAGAACCGTCCCTTGATGTTGTCGAAGGTCTCTAGTTGCCGCGCGGACATGGGAAGGCCGCTGATGAGTTGATATTCGCGGCCGGGATCGCCGGCACCGGTCCCTGACTTCGCATCCGTAGTCGGCGAAGTGGATGGAGTGGGCTGCGAGGATGCGGAAGGCTGCGAATCGAGGCGCAGTTCTGCCGGGAACCGCACGTCGGGATACACTTCGGCAACTCCCTTAAAGTCAGCCATTTTTTGTCGTGCCGGTTCATCGAGCGGCGGAGGTGGGCCTTTACGATTTTGACGACGGCCGCCGGGACCTTCCATGCGCCGTCCAGAGGTCACATAGATGCTGTCAAACAGGCCTGACTTAGCGAGGCGCGAGGCGGCCAGATGCTGCAGGCCGATGCCGAGCGAAAGCATCGCGACCAGTGACGCTACTCCGACTGAAATGCCAACGGTAGTAAGCGAGTTCCGGAGCACGGATTCGCGGAGGTTGCGTCCAGCAAGTTCGAACAGATCGCCGGCTTTCATGCCGTCACCTCGGCTGGATCGTCCACTAGCTTGCCATCGCGCAAAAAGATGAAGCGGGAAGCATATCGCTCGGCAAGCGGCCGCTCGTGCGTGACCATCAGCACGGTGGTGCCTTCGCGGTGCACGTCGTTGATGAGTTGCATGATCTCCGACCCGGTGCGGCTATCGAGATTCCCCGTAGGCTCATCGGCCAGCAGCAGGGATGGAGCGTTCACCAGCGCGCGCGCTAGTGACGCCCGTTGCTGCTCGCCGCCGGAGAGCTCAGAAGGACGGTGATCGAATCGATGCCCAAGTCCTACCCTCCGCAGCGACTCGCGAGCGCGCTCCACACGAAATTCGCGAGGAACCTCGGCGAAGCGCATGGGCAGCTCGACATTTTCCAGTACCGTCATTGCCGGCACGAGATTGAATGCCTGAAACACCATTCCAACGGTGCTGCGCCGATAGCGCGCAAGCTCTTCCCGCGACATGCGTGCTAAGTCTCGCCCAGCGACGGCGACTGACCCGTCGGTCGGAGTGTCGAGACCGGCAATGAGGTTGAGCAGCGACGATTTCCCCGAGCCCGAAGTCCCGAGCAGAGCGATGAATTCGCCGGCACGAATGGAGAACGTGACGTTGTCCACCGCGCGAATCTGCGATTCACCCATGCGATAGATACGAGAGAGTCCCTGCGCCTCAATGCCGGCGCCTGGTTTGGAATTTTCAATTGGCATTAGAAAAGTTGACGGAATGGAACTGATGTTATTACGGCTTGCGTTTCTTGCAAGTTGCAAGCGACGGCAAAACGACACACGGAGGTCCTTGCCCTCCGTGGTTCGCTTTGTTTTTTGCTCCCGGGGACCCGTTGACTTTCTAGTTATCGCAAAATATGCTGGAAATACACGGGAAAGGAGGCGATCCAGAATCTATGACAAGTTCTGATGGCAGTAGTAGTAATCGTGAGGTGGCTGAGGCTTAGGGCGTTCAGCTCTAAAGACCTGGCGAACTCCGTTCAGAAATTTTGGAGATTTGCAGAGGCCATTCGCATAGAGTGACCGCCTCAAGCCAATCCCAACAGCTTACCGCGACCCGCTGCAGTTTAGCCTGCAGCGGGTCGTCTTGTTTTTTGGCGCTTTTCGATGCGTTTGACAAGCCTCAGCATTGTCCAATTTCTCTCTGCGAACGTATCGAAAGTAATCAAAGCACTTGGTGATTCCCCTTAGGCTATACCCGCTGAAAAAACCGCCCGGTTGGCTCGCAAACCGCCTGCTGTGCTTGCAAAGCCATTCCTATTCAGCTACTTACCGCATTCCCAGCGCAGAATCGCACTCCTTTATCCCTTATCTCCTGCATTACCACCAAGGTGCACGTTACTCGTAATCACCCAGTAGTTACATTGACCCTTCGGTGCTACGGCCTTACTGTGTACCCATCGCACCTGAGGTACATGTCCTGAGGGAAGGCAAGTTCCCAAAATGGGCAGGCAACTCGGGGACGAGAAGCAGACATAAGCGACTCCCTGAATTTCATAAGCGGGTTTGCTGATCGGCAGCGAAGGGCCAACGGAATAAAAAGTTTTTCACTGCCCCTACCACTCGAGAAGAGTGGAAACAGGGAACGAAGAGGAGAAAGAAAATGAAATTCACGAAGCTAGCCATCTTTGCGACCCTGTTGACGATGGCATCCACAACCTTTGCCGCGACACAGGCTGCCAACGCGACAAGCGTTGCTCCAACCATGACGGTGTCGGCGACCATTCAGAAGGCCGTGTCGCTAACCTTGTCAACTGGCGCTACGGGCGGAGTCAGCCATTGCGCAGTGGCCGCCGGCGGCAATCCTCCGGATTACACGATGAACTTCGGCACAGTGGACGCACTAGGCATCAACGCTGGAAACTGCAACAAGTTCAATCCTGCAACTCCTGGTACCAGCGATGCAGTGTACTGGTCTGATTATCAGTTGCTGCCGGTTTACACCTCGCATCAGACGTTCGGCAGCACCACGGTTACGGCGCAGGTGACCACCGACTTCGGCGCTCCGCACAACATCTTCATCGTGCGCGACAGCGCGAACTCGAGCACAGTTCCGGCCAGCGCTGCATCGATGACGGCGATGGGCACCGGTTCGGCTGACACGATCGGCGCTGCCGGTGTGGTGAGCGGCACGGCGTTGACCCGCTTCATCGGTGTGGAAGTGAAGCCGACCAACGGTGCCACCGTTCTTCAAGGTGCGCAAACCGCCACGGTGACGTTTACCCTTACGGTTCAGTAAATAGGGGTTTTCCGGTTTCCCCCAAACAAACCGGGAGACTCCAATGCAGACAGCACATTACAAAGCTGAGAATGCCACGCTTCACGTTGCCGAGTTCGCCGGCAACCAAGAGCGTGGCGTTTCGTTGCTGAAACCGATTCTGCTGCTTGCTGCAATAATCATCTGCAACGGTTCCGGCTTTGCAGGTACCTACCTGACTCTCTCCCAGGCCGTGGGCGGCGTGGCCATCGCCCAGCCGACCGGCACCACCTTTCAGACATCCTTCGGTAACGTTAACGCACTAGGAATTGGCCCCGCCTCGCAAGCTGGCGTAACGATCTCCGCGCAGAACAATGGCGCGATGTATTACTCGCAGGTAAAAGCCAAGGTTGGCTGTCTGTTTGGTAACTGTGTTGTCAACGCATATGTAAGCGCGAATTTCACACATACTGCAGCGCTGGTTATGTATGCGTGCCCGAGCGCCTCTGCGTGCAATTCGAGCGCAAATTATTCCGCGCTGTCCACAAATTCAGGCGCTCCAACCGCGATCGTTTCACCGGCTGTCGCCAATGGCACTACTGTCACCATCGGCTTCGCCTTCTGGGTGCCGGATAACAACGGAGCATCCGCTTACACCGGAACCGACGACGCGACTGTGACGTTCAACGTGATCGACACCAGCTTCTTCAACATTAACCTTGAGACCGACACGCTCACCTTCAACAACCCCCTGAGCAGCGTTCAGACGGGGGTGCAACTCGATCTTGCAACGGACCCCTCGGGCATCACCGTCACTGCGGCTGCTGACTACTCGATGAACTTCGGCAACGTGAACGCGCTGGGAATCGGCGTCGGCGCCGGGCTCACCACCGTGGCGCACGCCGGTGGGATTATTTATTCGACCGTCTATGACTACAAACCGGCATTCACCGGCTTCAGTTCGAGCAACGGCACAGTGAAAGTTTATGTGAGCACAGATTTCGCTCACTCGGCCGTTCTGAGCCTTTATGACGCGGCGGCTGCCGCCGGGCCATACAACGCAATTTCCAAGAACTCCGGCGCGCAGACACAAATCACGACCACCGCCAGCAGCCGGTCGACGAACTCTCGCTATCTTGGCTTGTTCATTTCAAACGTGAACGGCGCTACAGCGTTCACGGGAACGGATACGGCGACTCTCACTTACACGTTAACGGTGCCTTAATGAAGAACTCGGTAAAAAACTTCCTCCTGCCAGTTCTATTGATCCTCATAATTGCTGGCGCATCTTCGGCCCAATCCATTGGCCTGGCCCCAGCGCAGATCGTGGCCGATTTCAAACCCGGCGTTCCTTTCGAGCAGGAGCTCAGCGTTGCCAACAATGGCAGCGAAGCCGTGGAATTGCACGTCCAGATCACCGACCTCTGGTACAACGACAAAAACGAGAAGGTCTTCACAGCGCCGGGAACATCGCCGCGCTCGGCGGCTAATTGGATCCAGTTCGTTCCGGAGAAATTCGAGGTAGTACCTGGCGCCTCACAGAAGATGAAGGCGATTATCACTCCGCCGGTCGATGCGCGCGGTGGCTATTATGCTGTGCTGTTCGTTGAGTCGAAACCGGTCGCGACCAACAAGGAAACCGCGGACGGCAAACGCGTGTTCACGAACATGCGCATCGGCTGTCTGGTGATGCTTACGGCCAGGAATTCTGAAGCCTACAACGTAAATCTCAATGATTTGAAGCTGGTGCCGCCCAGCGCCAATCAAGGACTTAAACTCACCTTCTCCGTGGACAATGAAAGCAACACGCATATATTTCCTCTGGCGCGACTCGCGATCCTTAGTCCTCAACACAAACTAGTGGGCAAAGCGGAAAGTGAGATGAAGCGTTTTTTGCCCGGCCAGAAAGACACTATGGGCGTCAATTGGGACGGCGATTTGAATAGCGGTGATTACACGGCGGTACTTTCACTGGTATACGGCAGCCACGTGGAAACGAGACAAATAGCATTTACTGTTCCTGAAAAAGTTGTGAATGGGACAACAACGGCCAGTAAGTAGTAGGAAAGATGACATTGTGGTGCGTAACGCGGCTCGTCGAAAGAGCGGCCCTGCTGCTCTGCGCGCTCCTCGTGTCTGCGTCTGCGGTCTTTGCCGTTGAGCCTGCGGTTCCGTCGAGCGTAGATGTTTATTGGAAATCGACGCGGTCAATCAGCGCTCCTGGCGTAAGCAGCGTTGTGGTGCTTGACGACGAAATCGCCCATGCCCAAATTGGGAACGAAACCATCGAATTCGCCGGACTGTCGCGCGGTAGTACGGTCGTTTTAGCCTTTGTCAACGGCAATCCCGTCAGCATCGTGGTCAATGTCATAGAGCGCCCGATGGCTGTGATTCCGCCAAGCCTGCTGCGGAAGGAATCCGAACTGGCCCATGGCACGTATGGTTCCGACTTTCAGATGTCCAGCGCCGGAGGTGTCTCTAACTTCGTTCTGCTGAACAGCTTTACCTGGGCGCAGCAGATGGGCGACCACCGTCTTGAGGTCAACAGCCAAATCGAGGACAACACCGCTTTTGGCGGGCACTCCGCAAATCTTCGCACCGGCGGAGTTATCTACCGCACCCCACACACTGTGCTAAACGCCGTCGATTTCAACGAGAGTCTCAGCGGCGCGGTTCCGGACGATCACATCAACAACTTCTCATCGCCGAGCGTTGTTGAGCTGCGCGGAGCCGGGATTACTCTGGATCGCGGACGGAACGAATACTCGATATTTGCCGGGACCACACTTCCGTACTATTTCCTTTCGCTGAACGCAACCCGCGATGTGGCCGGCTTCACCTTTCACCGCAAGGAAACCGATAAGCTGAATCTGTTCGGGGGCCTCAATTACGCGAGCATTCCGCTGGCGCTCGACAGCGGAATCGAGCGGCGCAACTACGTGATGCAATCGGCGGGGTTCAGCTACAAGCTGACAAAGAATCTGTTGATCGGCGGACAGGGCGGGTATAGCAACGCGGGCGGATTGGCGCGATTCGACGCTTCCTATACGTCCTTCAGGTTCTCAGCGTATGCAAGCGCGATCAGAGCCTCGCAAACCTTTCCGCTCAATCAGCTTCAGTCGTTGTTCTCGGGAACATCGTCAATACGTGGTGGATTGAGTTATCGAACCACTCTGCGTCTGACTCAGGGCTTCTACTTTGAGCATTCGACCATCACCCCGGGATTGATTTACCGGTTCAGCGGTAGTAGCGATTATCTGAGCCCAACTCTTGGCTATCACTTTTCCCCCGGCGAAACTCTGAACTTTAACTACACGTATAGCAGGAACATCGGAGGCTTCAGTCCAGCGGCGACAACCGGCAATCGTTACGACGTGTCGGTGAATTCGCAATTAGGCTCACGCATCAGCAATACCGCGCAGGCAACCATTGGTTCGATCCAGGATCCTCTGCAAATCAACTCGGAAGACCAGTTTTCCGTGCGCGATGCCGTAAGTGTTCCCATAAAGGGACAGACCTTCATGTTCGGTGTAGAGCACGATCGCACCCAGCCGTCGCTCTTGTCTAAGCTCAACAACGAATTGACGCTGCTCTCTCCGGCGCTGCAGACGCAATTTCTGGCGAATCCCGCAGCGTTCATCGATTCGAGCAATTTTCCCCCGGAGATCAAAGCATTGCTTGCGGCCGAGCAGCCCAGCGGCACCACCTTCTCAGCTTCGGGAAACATCTCCGTCGGCTCCAAGCTACGGCTGTCTCCAAACGTATCGCTGACGTATACCGGCAACGGTGTAAACGCGGAAAGCTGGACGAATTCGTTCGGCTATTCGCTGGTTTATCTGCTCCGGCCGACGTTTCAGTTCCGGTCCTCACTTACCAACGTTTTGCTCTGGAACGGCCAGCAAAACTCGATGCAGAGGACATGGATCCTTTCCGCCGGTTTTCAAAAAAACTTCAGTGCGACTCCTGGCGGGCTTCCGCTGCTGCATCGCAGTCGAATGATCGAAGGCAGGGTATTCCGCGACAACAATATCAACGGCGCCTTCAACAACGGAGAACCGGGCCTGGAAGGTATTGAGGTCCGCCTCGACAATGGAGAAGTCACCACCACGGACACCGACGGCCGCTACAAATTCAACTCCGTTTCGGCCGATCAGCATCAGGTCTCTGTGGACCTCATGCAGTTTAAGGAACCTGTGCGCATGACGACGCCAAGCGAGGCCTCGGTTGACGTCATTCAGAAGCACATTGCGGTTGCCGATTTCGGCATCCTAGATTTTGCTCGCGTGATGGGAACCGTTTACAACGATCTACGCTTCGACAACCGTCGCCAGCCGGATTCTAAAGGCGTGCAGGGAATCGAAGTGTTGCTAGATAACGGTAAAAACGTTCGTCGTATGCAAACTGCGGGAGCCGGCGATTTTGAGCTCGACAATGTTCCGCCGGGTGATTACAAGCTTTCCATCGAAGCCAACTCGCTGCCCGCCAACTACGCTGCCCCGGGAGAAGCGGTTCCAATTCACGTAAGCCCGGTTGCCACCGTCGTTCAGGAGATTCCCCTTCGAGCACTGCGTTCCATCTCCGGGCAAGTCCTACTCCGCGTCGAGAATCCCCCACGGCAGACTCAGAATCTGCAACCAGGCGTTTCGAATGCAGCTTTGAAAAACAAAACTCGCGGCGAGAAACAGCAGGCCGCCTCTGACTCGGCAAGCGATCAGCAGAGCTATAAGTTTGTTCCCCTGGCAGGCGTGCGGATCAAAGCGGCGGATTCAACTGCGCAGACCGACGAGGCGGGAAACTTCCTGATTCGAAACCTGCCGGCGGGACGCGTTTCGGTCGGTCTTATTCCCGTGCAAGCTGTGCCGGAGGGGATGAAGCTACCTTCTGGCGAGCTAACTTTACCGGCAGAGCCGATTCAGGTGCAGGGGGCAAGCGTCGTCATAACCAATGCGGATCTGGTTCCGTATTTAACCGACCAGCCAGTACCGGATGAGCCAACCGCAGCACCACGCAAGGCCCCGATACTGCAAGGTAAGCGTCAATCCGCGCCTGCTCCGAAAGATGCTTATACCGTCGCCAAGCTTGGCCCGCCGCAATTGCCTTTTGCAAAACCAGCTCCGGCTCCGGCATTGCCGAGCCCGGATCGTGTACTGCCTGCGCCTCCCTCCAGCGTTCCCGTTTCTGCACTGCCCGTGTCGTCTGCGAAGGCGAGCTTACCGCAAGTGTCGGTTGCGGCGCCTTTAGCGGCGGTTACGACTCCGCCACGCGCACCGGTCTGCAGTGTGGAGCAGGTAGCTGCTGCTCGTGCTGGTGGACAGTCGATCGACTGTGACCACGACTTCGATAGCCTTGGCGAATTGGCACGCTGCTATCGCGCCCGTCGCGCCGCGCGCCACGCGCAGGGAATCCCATAACGCGATCTTTTCGCTCGCTCGTCTGCCACGGCTTTAGCTTCTTGAAGTCTTCTATTGCGTCTTAGGTCCAACGTAGAGAACGCTTGTGACCTGTCCGACGACGTCGATCACCGGAGTGTTGTTGCTGAGGTGTTCGTTGCCGGTGGCCACGTCATAGACGCGCACTTCGCCGCCTTCGGCCGTGTAGAAGACAGTCCGCGGCGTGATGCCTGTAATGGCGGTGACAGGGCCTTTAGCTGCGTCCACAATCGCCGTACCTGCTCCCGGATCAACCAGAGACATGCAGCCTGCCGTGCAGTTGCGCGCTCCAACGATCACCTTGTTCTGAAAGAGAGCGATCACCTGGTGGAATCCATCGGAAATCGTTATCTGCTTTCCGACGGTCAGGCTCGAGAGCGACAAAATTGTCAGGCTTCCCGATCCGGGAGTTGCCGTTCTGGGATTGCTGCCGGCAACGTATAAGTTCGAGCTGTCGCTGATTGCGATTGTCGCCGCGTCCACGGGCACAGACTGGCTTACCGTCAATGCTGTCATGTCGAGCACGGCAATGCTCGCCTGCGTACCGCCGCATTCAGCGCCGCAGTTCAGTATGTAAGCCTTGCTGTCGTCGGACGAAAATACTCCGTAAATCGGATGGTCCAGTTGCCCCGGCAGAGAGACGGTTTGTACGGTGCTGTCTGCGGTGTTGATGATCTCGAGCTGGCTCGGCAACTGCTCATTAAAGACCAGCAGCTTGTTGTTGTTGTGCGAGAGCACGATCCGATGGGCGCCGGGAAGGCAGTTGTTTGTGCTTTGGCAATTCAGTGGCGTCGCCGGGATGCTTGCGGCTTTGATTGTCGAAGCCGTAATCGGGATTGTTGTCACCTGGCTGGTGCTCGGAATCGCGGTGTAGATGAATTTGCCGTCGGAAGACTCATCGATGCTTTCCGTGGGTCCGGGTAGCGGAAACTCACATGGAGTCGGCGTCGGAGAGCAGTCGGTACTTCCGAGAGTCTTAATCAGAGCTTCGGTCGAATTGTCGACGACCGAGATTCCGTTATCTCCAGAATTGAACGTGATCGTCGTATTGTTCGCGCCCGGAATCATAAGCGTCGGCAGGGACCCGCCCAACGCGACTCTAAACGGCTGCAACGTGGAGGAGTTCAGGGCAGGAAGGTCCTTAGCGGCGTCCACTACTTGAATTGCGGAGGTGCCGACGCTCGGATTCAGGTTTGCAGCAAATACTCGTTCGGAGAGCCCGCTGGCACCCGAGCCGGTGCCGCCCGTCACCGTGCCGTTGGTGCCAAAGCCGGTGTAGTTATAGTTGCCGCATCCGAGAGAGAGCAGCGCAAAACACACAATTGCGAGCGCGCAGACGATAAAGAATCCGTTGAAACTACGAGGCAAACAGGGCTCCTGGTAGAAGTATTACGATTTAAGGCGGAAACTCACATTATAAATTGTTAAGCACTGCCGTTTTCCTGGCTGAACCACATTCCACCGGCTTTACCCGTTCGCGCATCTCACTTTCAGGTGCCAAATGGCTCCGAGAACTCTCGAAACCTCCGCTGCGGACTTTCTTCCTGAACGTAAAACCTTGCCCGCCTTGCGCACTGCTGTGCAGGGCTGTCGAGGATGCGACCTCTACAAGAACGCAACCCAGGCAGTATTCGGAGAGGGACGGGTGGGAGCTGAAGTGATGCTGGTCGGAGAGCAGCCTGGCGATCAGGAAGATTTGCAAGGCCGCCCGTTCGTTGGACCCGCCGGCAAAGTCCTCGATAAAGCACTGGAAGCGGCGGGCATTGACCGTGATGACGTGTATGTCACAAATGCCGTAAAGCATTTCAAATGGGAACCGCGCGGGAAACGGCGGATCCATAAGAAACCGAGCGGAATGCAGATTGCTGCGTGCCGGCCCTGGTTCGATGCAGAAGTTGAAGCCGTAAGGCCGCAAGTCATCGTCGCGATGGGGGCGACTGCAGCGCAGGCACTACTAGGTCCGAAGTTCAAGGTCACTCAAGAGCGCGGAAAGGTGATCTCCACCGGCGGAATTCCGATCGTAGCTACTGTGCATCCATCTTCGATACTGCGCGCTCCCGATTCCGAAAGCCGTCACGCGGAGATGGCGCGATTCATCGACGACCTGCGCGTCGTTGCGGCCCAGATTAAGCAGCGCCGCCGCGCGGCCTAACAAAATTGTGAGTTCCTGATTTCGTGATCTTTGAATTCAAATCACAAATCACGAATCGCAAACTCACAGAATTCCTCACATTCCGTCGTAATTCGGGCCGCCGCCACCTTCCGGCGGCACCCAGGTGATGATCTGGTAGGGGTCCATGATGTCGCAGGTTTTGCAGTGGACGCAGTTGGCGAAATTCACCTGAATCTGTTTGCCGTTGGCTACGTCGGCAGCCTCGACCATCTCGTACACCTTCGCCGGGCAGAAGTGCTGGCAAGGATTGCCGTATTCAACCGTGCACCGGTTGTTGCAGATATCCGTGTCGTGAATCACGAGATGGATGGGTTGATCTTCCTCGTGCTTGGTGCCTGAATGGTAGATATCGGTCAGCTTGTCGAAGGTAAGCTGTCCGTCGCCCTTGGCCGGCCCCAGGATGTGTTCGCGATCGTATCCACCGGTGGGCAAATTGCCGATTTGTTCCAGACGAGTGTGGCCGGCGTGGCTGGTGTAGCGCTCGTGCAGCCCGCGTCCTAAGGTCACTTGCTGCAGCGCGGTGTGCACCATACCTTCGAGCAAACCATTCTCAAATCCCTGATGGAAGTTGCGCACTCTCCACAATTCCTCGCGAATCCAGCTCTTCTCCACACGGTTTTGAAAACTCGAGAGCTGATTCACGCTGAAGTCGCCATCGACCAGTGCTTCGTAGGCAGTCTCCGCGGCGAGCATTCCGCTCTTGATCGCCAGGTGAATGCCTTTCAGCCGCTGCGAATTCAGAAAGCCTGCCGAATCGCCGACGATCATCCATCCATCGCCCGCAAGCGGCGGAATGGAGAACCAACCGCCATAGGGAATTGATTTCGCTCCATAGCGGATCATCTTGCCGCCGGAAAGCAGGTCGCGCACGAAGGGGTGGGTCTTGAAGGTCTGCAGGACATGATGCGGATCGATGCGCGGGTCCTTGTAATCGAGCCCGGTGACGAAACCGAGTGAGACGATGTTGTCTTTGCTGCCGTAAATCCATGCGCCGCCGTACTCGTGATTGGTCAGCGGCCATCCCATGGTGTAAATCACTTCACCTGCAGCGATACGGCCCGCGGGCAATTCCCAAAGCTCCTTCACTCCCACGCCATAAGTCTGCGGATTACGATCGCGATCGAGCTGAAAGCGGCCGATGAGCTGCTTGGTGAGCGAGCCGCGCGTACCTTCGGCAAGAATCGTGACTTTGGCTTTGAGCTCGTAGCCCGGCTCGAAGTTCGATTTCGGTTGGTTCTGCTTGTCGAGCCCTTTGTCGTCGGTGCGTATGCCGGTCACTCGTTCGTTCTCGACCAGGAGTTCGGAGCCGGCGAATCCCGTGAAGACAGTGATTCCCGCCTGCTCCACCTTCTCCCCCAGCCACTTCACGAATTTGTTGATCGAGATCACGTAGTTGCCGTGATCGCGCATGGGCGGCGGCGTGATGGGAAACTTGAATTTCGATTTTGCGGTGAGAAAGTAAACCGCCTCTTTATTGACTTCAGCATCGATCGGCGCCTCTTTTTCAAATCCGGGCAGCAACTCGCGCATGGAACGCGGATCGAGCAGCGCGCCGGAGAGACAGTGCTGTCCGACTTCGCGCGCCTTTTCCAGCACGTAGATGTTTTCTTTGCTGAGCGGAATCTCAGGATTACGCCCATTGTGCTCGTCGATGAGTTGCGAGAGCCGCAGGGCACACGCCATGCCGGCAGGTCCCCCGCCGACAATCACCACGTCAGCTTCCATCTGCGGGCGGTCAGGAACAGAGATTGGAGTGCGGAAAATCATTTTGCGATGAGGCGTTTCAAAAAAAAAGCATTTCAAATGCGTTTCAAGTTTCGGGTTTCAAGTTTCGGCAAAGCCTATCGCCCTCCGCATTTTCGCAACGTGCTTTAGGTTGCCCCCGCTGTTTTTGTCTTGGCCCGTATCGAGCCCATCAAGCCGTTGAGGAGGCGCAAGACCGTCGAGGCTTTAATTTCGAGGGTCGTGAAATCTGGGATAGACACATAGCCCAGAGCTACGGCGATTTCAAGCTGGGTCAACAGTTCGAGGAGGGAACCGCGAGCCTGTCCGAGGAATTGGACGAATTCGCCCCGGGTAAGTCTGCCTTGTCCTTCTGCAATGTTTGACACTATTGACACAGCAGCCCTGCGGATCTGAGAAGTTAGACCATAGATCTCGTGTTTGGGAAAGGATTCAGAAATCTTGTAAATGGAAACAGCAAGTCCTTTCGCTTCCTGCCAAACCACCAAGTCTCGATGTGTGTGGGACATAGTCGGGAACTGGCTTTGACGAAACTTGAAACTTGAAACCTGAAACGCCTTTCTACGCCTTCGCCTTTCTAACCTCTTCCGTAAGCGTGGGCACGATATCAAACAAATTCCCAACCAC
>JAFAUE010000469.1 GCA_019243475.1 Acidobacteriota bacterium
GCTTAGAAAGTATGGCAGAGCAGCCCGCTGTTAAAGCTGTTAGATGGGTACGTAAACCAGACGCTCGTGAAGTGTACTGTAATTACTTCAATGTGAATTGGTCGCTTTATGACGTCCGCATCCAATTCGGACAGCTCATACCTGATGATCAACAGAAAGAAGTTGTTGCGTTGGAGAACGCTTCGGTAACGATGTCATGGCACGAGGCCAAGCTATTCAAGGATTTTCTTGCGAATGCGATTGAACGGTTTGAGAAAGCAAACTACGAGCTCAAGCACCTGAATCCTATTCTTTAGGAGCCTAACGGGATACCCTCAAAGGTCAGTTCAAATACCGATGGAATCAACACGCTCGTAGGTCAACATAGCTGTACAAAATACGGGCTGGTAGTGATTCAAATATCGTTAGGGATTAAGTGTTTGTATGGCGGGCTTCGCTGTCTTCATGACGATTGTGACCGCTGGACTTGTGGGCACCGCCTTCGCTTGCATTCTATCTGTGGGTTTGTATGTCTAGACTCACGTCGCTTTGTTTCCCATTGTGCGTTGCGAGACGTATCAGGTGCGCACGCGCTATGGCTAATAGGTTCAAAATCCTTCCGTCAGGGACGCCAAATGTCATTTCACAGGATTGTTTAGATGTAAACGCCTGATTGCAGCATCTATCCTGGACGTTTACTACCTGTGCTTCCGAAACTCAGCGCAGCTATGCTGTTGAAGGCACTTGTTCCATGCACAGATTTCCTGACTGGATTTTTGCTGTTCTCTCAGCCTTAGTCTTGTTGGCTTGTGCCGCTTTCATTGTATTCGTAATTCACCCCGGAGGATTTGAAGGACAGATCGCTTGGTTTTTTGCGTTGATGCCGGGGGCGCCTGTCGGTGCCTCTTTTGGCGATTGGGTGTACAAGAATGTTCCCAGGGCTGAGCGGTTCGCGTTTTGGGTATGTGTAATCGGTGTCTCTCTACTTTGGTACTTGGCAGTCAGTTACGCAGCGATAAAAGCGTACCGCTTCGTCGTGACAGTTCGTGGTGAAAAGTGATGTCATAACGCCATCATCAATAATCCAGAGCTCAGGTGGGCAAGTCCGTTGCGTTGGTGTGGTCGAGCCAAGCTCATGTCTCTTGTGCGACTAGGCGTCTTTTGCTGTCGTTGCTGTTGAGAGTCCGTTGTTCTTCACCCGGTACAGCGTCTCTCCTGCCCGCGGGACGACCAGCACGCCTTCTTCTTCGCGGTTGAGCCAGGATTCAATGTCGATTTCAGCAGGATCGGCATACCCCAGATTGATTTTGCGGCAACGGGCTTCGGGGATTCGCGTTGCCAGCGATACCTGGATGCGGGGGTCCTCTCCCGTTTTGGGATCATACGTGCCCATGCCTTTTACATGAGTGGAGTGGGCTACTACGCCGCCGGGATATTGGCGGAATTTTTCCCATTGCTTCAGGAAGTAGTCGCGGACGTGGTAGCCGATTTCGTCGATGATCTTGCCATGCGTGTAGCTGACTTCGTCGATGTGCGGGCTGTAGATAATCACCTCGCCGCCGTCGGCGACTGCGGGCTCCATCTTGTACATGCCTTTGGCGGCGGTCCAGAGGTCATCGTACATCGGAGGCATCACCGAGAGCACGCGCTTGAATGGCTTATCCACCCACTTGATGTGGACTTTCGATGACAGTGCGGCAGCAGCGTTCCAGGCTTCCCGAGGCGTGTCGTAATAGAGGCCGGCAAGGCCTTCGTGGGTGACCACCAGGGCAAAGCAGGTCGTGGGTTTGGGAACGAGCTGCGCGGCACGGTCGATGACGGCGCGTACCGGCGTGTAGCCTGCGCCGATCACCTCGTAATTTGTGATGACCGCTCCCAACCAGTGGGTGAAGTTGATGATCTCCGCTCCGCCGATTCCGGGAAAGAAATACTTGTTTCCGCCGGAGAAGCCCACTACTTCATGGGGAAACACCGGCCCGCAGATGATGATGTGGTCGTACTCGAGGATCAGTTTGTTGAGCGTGACCGGCACATCCTGTGACATCTTGCCGTCGGTGATCTTCGCGATGTCGGCTGCCGCAATTGTTCCCAAATTGGCAAAGGTCGCGGGATCGGACCAGAGATGATTAAAGACGTTCGTCTCGCCGACCTTGCCGTTCACCACCGTCGCCCCGACAAGCTTGCTCAGTTGCCGGTCGTTCATCGGTGTGTGTGTTCCCAGAGCCACCAGATAATCCAGCGCCTTCACGCGCGGACGCAGGATTTCCTGGAACAGCGCGAACATCTGAGGCATTGGCATGGTGCGCGTGCCGTCGGGAATGAGGACGATCACGCGCTTGCCGTCGAGTTTTCCCGAATCGAAGGCCTGCGTCACGATCTGGCGCACTTCATCCGGTGTGAGATATGTGCCGGGGGCGCCTTTGCCGATGGTGGACATCAGCGTTTCCATGGCGGAGTGGAGGGGAGCAGCGCGTCGAACTCCGCAATCAGCGCAGCTTCATACGCGCCGGCGTACTCGCCCGCGAGAAATTTGTTGAATGCTTCTTTCGCGAACCGCTCCCACGACTGATCTTCATGTCCGGGATTGATGGGGAAGAACAGCGCGTTGACGGAGCGAGCGGCTTCAAGGTCCCCGGGAGCGTCGCCGATCATCAGCACGCGTTGCGGCGAGTACTTGCCCGAGGTCGTCATTTTCAAGTGCTGCTTCTTGGTGCCGAGCTCCTGTCCGGCGATCGCGCGTACGTGGCGATCGATTTTGTTCTCTTCCCACTCGCTGATCAGCGCTTCGGTCGGCGTAGCGGAGACGACGACGGCGTCGGCTTTTTTCTGGATCAGCTCCAGGCTCTCTCGCACGAAGGGGAAAGGCGGCAGATTGTGGACGATGTCGGCAACCGCATTGTTCACCGCTTTGCTCCAATTCAAGGCGTGATCGAGTTCCGGATCGGGATGCTCGGCCCGATAGGCATTCAGTCCGTCATTACTTAGCGGTTTGCCAGATGCGATGAAGTCGCGGACTTTCTGCGCGCGGGGTAGCTTGCATCCGCGCCTGGCGATTTCAGGCCGTTCGCAGACCAAATCCAGCGCCATGGTCAGCGCCGGCCAACGGTTGATGCCCCGCCACTTGGAATAAAGGTTGACGAACTCCACGGCCTCGCGCGCGTACTTCGAGATCGGCTGCAGGTCCCAATATTTGATGATCTGCGGGCAAAAGCATTCTTTGTGCTTGATCTCCATGCTGTCGAAGACGCAGCCGTCGGAGTCGATGCCCACAAAGAACTCATGTTGAGGCACGAGGCTGGTCAGCTCTTGCGCGGTTATAGCGGCCGTTGCCATGGTTTCTCGAGTGGTGGGTCAATAGAGCCGCATCTGACTGCGGCTGCTCCAGTAGCAATTAAATCATGGGAAGAAGCAGCTAAGCTTCTGAGCGGCTGGTTGTTGACGTTAGGATTTCAGGAGATGAACAGCTCAGCCATTCCTGCCGGGCGGACGCTGTGGGAGCTCGGCGCAGGTTGCGCGGCTGCTTACCCCGATGCTAAACTTTCATGGTTTCCCGCTTTGCGGGCGCGGGTCTAAGTGTCGGCGGACAGTTGGGCGCGCGGGTTAGGTTTGCTGGCGTAGCTCAGCTGGTAGAGCATCTGATTTGTAATCAGAGGGTCGGGGGTTCAAATCCCTTCGCCAGCTCCAGTTTGTCGGCCGGCCGCAGCGCAAGAACGAATTACACCTGCTCGAAGAGCAACACGCCTCCTGAAGTCTTTCCGGTTTTGATTTTCCGGTATGTCTTGAGAACGCAGGTTTGCCTTAACGCGGTGCTTTGTCGCGCAGCAAAGGCAGGTTTTTGTAGCAAGGCCATTGAGCCTCAAGGGTTCGCGAGCAGCAAGCCGAAAGCCGAGGGCTGAAAGCCGACAGCGGATGTTTCCGCCGATGTAGCTCAGTTGGTAGAGCACTCCCTTGGTAAGGGAGAGGTCACCAGTTCAATCCTGGTCATCGGCTCCAGTTTCTTGCACAGGTGGCCGAGTGGTTAATGGCAGCAGACTGTAAATCTGCCGCTCCTTGCGAGCTACGGAGGTTCGAATCCTCCCCTGTGCACCAGTTGTTAAGGCGTTAGCAGGCGTGAGCGAGTTCAGGGGACCGCGAACTGGAATGTAGCGGGATGAGCGAGCGTGAGCCTGCTGCCGAAATCCTGAGCGAAGCGAAGGATCTGCTTTGTTGTGCCGCTGAATGTCCGCTTAGCTTTGGCTCTGTTCGCCTACGCACTGCTCGCGGTGCTGGTATGGCGAACTATGGAGCCGGACAAGATTCGTCTGGTGACATTCGCGGTTCTTGGACTGTTTGCGTTCCGCACGATCACGCAGGCAGCGAGATTGAGGCGCGAAGCGGAAGACGAGCGGAGTGGCGACGAGAAGCACAACTAACGAGCTCTGCTTTTTGTGTTTGGGCTAGCAGCTAGAAGCCAGGAGCTAGCAGCTTGTTTCGCGGGAGTAACTCAGTGGTAGAGTCACAGCCTTCCAAGCTGTTGGTCGCGGGTTCGATTCCCGTCTCCCGCTCCAGATTTGGGTTTAAAGCCGATGTTTACGCAAGCGCAGATCGAAGTCGAAAACAAGGCAGTCTTTGATGAGCTGAAGGGTGCGATCGAGAACGCGCTTCGTTCCCGATCCGAAGAGTTTCTTCATTTGCTCAAGCGCGTCGGATTGCGTGTCAGGCAGTTTGAAGTGATATTGCACGAGCGAATCGTCGAGCAGCTGCCGGGCGCAAGAACGAGCCGGTCGTGCGAAGAGCTGTTTCAGGAGCTGAGCGCCTCCGATCAGGGACTGCTGCGCGAGTTTTATCTGACGGCCATCGAAGAAGTGCCGGTCGAGCTGAGAACGAAATATTCAAAGCTGTACAGATACGAGGTAGGCAAGTAACGAAGCTCGGCTACGAGCTGAGCAGGAGCAAGCAATGGCGAAAGAGAAATTTGACCGCAGCAAGCCGCACGTGAACGTGGGGACGATCGGGCACATTGATCACGGCAAGACGACGTTGACGGCGGCGATCACCAAGGTGCTGTCGAAGCACAATCCGAAGATCCAGTTCCGCTCGT
>JAFAUE010000493.1 GCA_019243475.1 Acidobacteriota bacterium
ACGCGTTGCGAATGTCGCGATAGTTGTCGGCAACTCGCTGCATGAGTTCGTCGGAGGCATGCATGTCCTCGCGGAAATCCACCGACGCCACCCACAGCCGCACGATCTCCGCTCCGAGCTTATTGGCAACCTCGACCGGATCGACGCCGTTGCCCAGCGACTTTGACATGGCGCGGCCCTGTGGATCGAGCGTCCAGCCGCATGTGACCGCCATGCGGTAGGGCGCGCGATTACGTGTTCCAACCGAGCAGAGGAGCGAAGATTGGAACCATCCGCGATGCTGGTCGCCGCCTTCAATGTACATATCGGCAACCGCCTCGCCGATTACCGCAGCCCAGCTCGATCCTGATTCGAACCACACGTCGATGATGTCGAATTCCTTGCGAAATTGCTGCTTGCGACAGCCCTCACACTTGATGTCGCGCGGCAGGATCTGATGAGCTTCGCGCGTATACCAGGCATCTGCGCCTTCGCGCGAAAAGAGTGAAATCACAGAATCATCGGCCACGGTCGAACGTAGCGGCTGGTTGCAGCTTTCACAAAAGAAGATTGGGATCGGCACACCCCACACGCGTTGCCGCGAGATGCACCAGTCAGGACGGCCGGCCACCATGTTCGAGATGCGCTCTTCACCCCAGTTCGGATCCCACTTCACTTTCTTGATTTCATCGAGAGCACGCTGGCGCAGTGTGGCATTGGGCAATTGGTTTTCCATGCCGATGAACCACTGCTCCGTCGCGCGAAAGATCACGGGGTTATGACAGCGCCAGCAGTGTGGATAGGAGTGCGTGATTTTCGCGCTTCCCATGAGCACTCCGCGCGAGTGCAGCAGTTCGATAATGGGCTGATTGGCTGCAAAGACCGTTTTTCCTTCGTAGTCGGGAAGCCCGTTATGCAGACGTCCTGAGGCGTCCACATTGCATGCCGGATCCAGTCCGTACTTCACGCCGGTGTAGAAGTCGTCAGCGCCGTGTGAAGGAGCGGTGTGGACTGCGCCGGTGCCTTGTTCCAGCGTCACATAATCGGCGAGTACACCCAGAATCTTGCGCTCTAAAAATGGATGCTGAAAGGTGCAGTGTTCCAATTTCGTTCCGGGAAAGGTAGCGATTACCTGTGCGTTCTTGAGACCGGCGTTTTCTCGCGTCGCATTGGCAAGTCCTTCGGCGACGATATACACCTCGCCTTCGTTTTCCAGAGCGACGTATTCGTACTGAGGGTGAAAGGCCACGGCCATCGATGCAGGCAGCGTCCATGGCGTCGTTGTCCAGATGATCGTGTTCACGCGCTTGCCTGCGAGTCGCGGATCGATGTTGTCTGGGGAACTGGTGAGCGCGTATTTCACCCAGATGCTGGGGCTGGTGTGCTGCTCATATTCCACTTCGGCTTCCGCCAGCGCGGTGCGGTCGAAGATGCACCAGTAAACCGGTCGCAATCCCTTGTACACCGCCCCGTGCTGCCAAAAATCGTAGAAGACGCGGGCGATGACCGACTCGTATTCCGGTGACATCGTTGAATACGGGCGATCAAACTGTCCGAAAACCCCGAGACGCTGAAACTGCTCGCTCTGAATATCTAGATATTTCTGCGCGTATTCGCGGCAGACGCGACGCACCTGCGCTGGAGCCATCTCCAGCTTCTTGCGGCCGAGCTTTTCATCAACTTTGATCTCGATTGGAAGGCCGTGACAGTCCCATCCCGGGACGTAAGGTGCATCGAAACCAGCCATTGTCTTCGACTTCACTACGAAGTCTTTCAGGCATTTGTTTAAGGCATGGCCAAGATGAATCTCGCCATTTGCGTATGGAGGACCGTCGTGCAATAAGTAGGTGGGAGCACCTTTTCGCGCCTCGCGGATACGCTCATAAATGCCGATTTCTCGCCAGAATTCCAGCCTTTTAGGCTCGTTTTGCGGCAAATTCGCCTTCATGGCGAAGCCGGTCTTCGGCAGATTGATCGTGTCCTTCAGTTCGCCGGGCATGCCCCGTAGTTATCTACTCCTCATCGAAAAAAGGCGGGAAACTTCATTATAGGGGATGGGTTTAACCCTACGAAGCTTCGCTATCAAAAGGTTGAGGTGTGCCTTGCGTGTCCGATATGCGGAGTTGAAGACAAAAATTTTGCTGATGCGAGCGCACAGCCAGAGTTGCTCGATATTCGAAAAATTAAGTGGAAATTATTCGCAGCGCGCTGCGTCTAAACCTTGACAAGCTCGTAAAAGCTGAGTTGCAGCTGCGAGCAACAAAATGATGGTGTGACTCATCGGATAACAGGTAAGCAGCCACTCCCACTGCGATGAGCTGAATCGGCTGCAAGGGTCCAATCGACGTTTTATGGCAAACCACGCATTGATCGCTCCCCTCGATGGTACGGAATTTCGCCGGCCTCTCTCCGCTAAGGCGCCGAACTTCAACATCAAGACGGAAGGTTCTCTCCTTCAGTCGCTGAAGGACAATCTTCGCGATCTGCTCTTTCCGGAAAAGCTGCCTCCGCTGAAGCTGACTTCCAAGCCAGTGCCGGTGAAGAGCATCTGGGGGGCGTACGACAATCGCAAGGTTGCTCGCACCAGCTCTCTGATCGTTCATGGCTTCATGATCGCCGCTTTAGTGGCGGTCTCAATCATCGGTGCGAAAACGGTGGTGCAGGAAAAGCATGAGGAAGTTACTCTCGTCGCTCCTGACATCTCCGAATACATGCCGATGACGCCTAAGAAAATGCCCGCCTTGCAAGGCGGCGGTGGTGGCGGCGATCGCGACAAGGTCATCGCTCCCAAGGGACATTTGCCCAAGCCTGCCATGGAGCAGATCACTCCTCCCGAGGTTGTGGTGAGGAACGATCATCCCAAGCTCACCGCAGAGCCGACGATAGTCATGCCTCCACAGGTGAAACTGGCGACCAACAATCTCCCGAACCTGGGCGATCCTAAGTCGGCAGTAATCGCCGGTCCGCCGTCCAATGGAATCGGCAGCGGCGCCGGAATCGGCTCGGGAAGCGGCGGCGGTATCGGCTCTGGAACCGGCGGGGGTTTGGGCAACGGTATGGGCGGCGGATACGGTGGCGGTCTGTTTCGGCCTGGGGTCGGCGGCGTAACCGCGCCGGTAGCGATCTTCAAGCCCGATCCGGAATACTCCGAGGAAGCTCGCAAGGCCAAGTATCAGGGCACTGTGATCCTGGGAATGATTGTCGGCGCCGATGGCCGTCCGCGTAACCTGAAGGTCGAGCGCGGATTGGGTATGGGTCTCGACGAAAAAGCTCTCGAAGCGGTACGTACCTGGAAGTTCGAGCCTGCGCAGAAAGACGGCAAGCCTGTAGCGGTGCTCATCAGCGTAGAAGTCGCTTTCCGGCTCTTCTGAAGTAATTCATCATCAGAAGGACTGAAACGGCACGAGCTAACCGGCTCGTGCCGTTTCTGCTTTTCCCCGAGCGTAAATTCCCTGCGCAGGGAATTTCGCAGGGAATTTTTTCCCGCAAAAAAAAATTCCTGACGGAAAGCCGCATGAACAGCGGCTGCGGACAAACCGGCAGGGAATTCGCAGGGAATTAGCAGGGAATCGCAGGGAACCCTTCCCACGGTGTTATCGAATTGCCGAGTACGTTATGGCGTCCCTCTTGTGAGCCTTGCGCATCTGGGGTAGCCTCTTCCACCCTGAGTTTCGCCCAACCGTCCCGAGTGCTACTGGCTGAATCCACGTAGTGCATTTGCACTATTGTTCGTTCCAGCAGCTCACGCTTTACTTCTCAATCGCCTTCAGTTTCACGAACTCACCGACATCTTGAGGGGTTGAGCATGCACGTTCGGAGCAGTTATTGGTACCTTGCGCTGCTGGTTTTATTGGCTGGTTATTCGACCTCGGCGTTTGCGCAGGGATGCGTCGCCGCTCACTCGAACCAGCGTCCGGTGGATGAGCTGCTTCCCAACGCTTACCACGACGGACATGCGGACGGCAGTAACTGGATACACCGGCTTTCGGTGAACGTCGGCTATCGTGTCTTCAACTCCAACAAGTACTTCATCGGCACCAACCAGATCTCACGGCCTACTGCAATCCGCAATCACCAGAACATCTTTGATGTCGGCGTGGACTTTAAGCTCTCACCGCGCTGGAGTTTGATTGCCGATGTTCCGGTATTCGATGGCACACGCAACCAGCTCTATCCTCCGGCGGGAATTTTTCGCGTAGCGGGGGTTGGCGACATAACGGTAGGCGCGCAGGCATGGGTCTTCCGGCCGCCGACCGAGAACAATGGCAACATCGCTTTTAGCGCTTCATTGAAGATTCCCACCGGAATCAATAACGCCTCCGGCTCTGCGCTACTCAAAGGACAGCGGATTATCGCAACCGCGGATCAATCGATGCAGCCGGGCGATGGTGGATGGGGAGTCGTGGTGGCCTCGCAGGCCTACAAACAGATTCCGCTCAAGACCATGACCTATTTTCAGGGACAGTGGCTCTTCAATCAGGGCGGGACGAACGGCGTAGCTACATTTCGCAGCCAGCCTGGGCAGGGCTTGATGTCGGTCCCGGACCAGTATCTCTTCCGCGCCGGCATCGCGCATAACGTTCCCAAGCTGCGCGGCCTCGAACTAAGCCTCGGGGTTCGCGATGAAGGCGTGCCTGCCCATAACGTTTTCACCTCCGACGCCGGGTTCCGGCGCCCCGGTTACGTGGTTTCGCTCGATCCAGGCCTGGTGTACACGTACAAGCGCGACTCCATTTCGGTAAACGGCCCATGGGCCTTAGCGCGCAATCGCGAACCGAGCGTGCCGGAACTGCTCAACGGAACACCCAACGGCGATGCCTTTTTTGCCGACTACACCGTCATCGTCGGCATCAGCCATCACTTCTAATCTGCAAGAGCAGCTCGCTCGATAATGGCGCAACGCAGAGCAGGGCCTTGCGCGCTGCGTTTGTGATGACTCCTCTAAATTGTGCAGATCTAGCCGGATAGAGGCAGCTGCAAAAAGCGCTCGATCGCTTACCGCTGCTTACCAGATCGTCGTCACGGCTCCAGATTTGCGTATCCTTTCGTCCGCCGTAACCAGCGGCATTCCGTGCGCGATTGCCGTGGCCCCAATGATGCGATCAATAGGATCGCGCGGGTAGGATGCAGGCAAGTGCGTGACGTGGTTGGCCGTGTGTCGGTCGATCGGAAGAACAACACACATACGTTCAACTTCCTCGAGGAACGAGTCCAACGTTGCCTGAAACTGGACCTGCAGACGCCCTCGCGCCAGCATTACAGCCAGTTCCACCAGAGTTACTCCCGCAATGCAAAGCCCGGCATTCAGCGTTCGCGCGTGTTCAATCGCTTGTGAGGCTTGTCGCGACAGTTTCTCCGGGGCACCGGCGAGCCAGGCCACAACGTGCGTGTCCAAAACAAGCACCTAATCGAGCTCCCATTCATCGGGCTCAAATATGGGGCTCACGATATCGCCCACGATCTTTACCTTCCCCTTCATGAAGCCGAAGATTGGGTCCTTGTCAGGCACAACAGGGACAACCTCTACGATCGGCTTACCCCGTTTCGTAATGACAATGGATATTCTTTTTGCCTGAATCTCCTCCATCACTGCCAGGCACTTGCTCTTAAAAATCCCGGCAGGCATCGTCTTCTTTCTGTTCGCTTTTTTTGATCCGAGACCAGCTTTCGTGGCCATAGTCACTCCTCTATGGTCATATGATACGCCCGCTCTGAGAATCTTGGCGTAAGAAGCTTATTGCAGCATGACGAAATCCTTCCGCTGCGCTGCCGAAGATCGGCCCATGGCCTCCGTTCGGAACGACCCACAGAGCTGAATTTGGAATGCCGCGGTACATCTCCACCGCTAGTTCCACGGGATATACAGGATCGCGGTCGCCGTACACGATCAGCGTCCGGGCTTTGATTTGCGAGAGAAAAGGCGGCGTGAAGTTCACATCCTCATAGCTGTCTTTGAGTTCGTGTGCCTGCCGCCAAAGCATGCGGATTTGCTCGTCCCCTCGTGGATGCCTGCCGCGCATGAACTCCCACTCTTGCGCGGTGTGACTTTCAATGGTCATCGTCGCCATTAGCTTCCGTGCTTGCGCGGGAAAATAAGGCGCCCCGCTCACGAGAATCATCGTTTTCACCCTGGCCGGCTGCTGGAGTGACATATGCAGCAGCGTCTTAGCGCCACCGCTGAGTCCAATTGCTTGGAAGCCGTTGACCCCGATCTTGTCGAGCAGAGCGAAGACATCAAGCGCTGCTTGCCGGAAAGTAAATGTTCCCGTTGGGTTGGTTGAGCGTCCGTGGCCGCGCAGGTCGGGAGCTATCGAGCAGAACGCCTCAGGTGGGTCCTTGAAGACGAGCTCCCAATCCCGCCCTAGCCCGGTGAATCCATGCAAGAGAAGCAGCGGCTCGCCCTGACCTCGAGACTCGAAGTACATTTCAATGTCATTCAGTGAAATGCTTTGCCCTTTAACTTCGACGTTGGTCATCCATTCCTCCGTACAAAAGAAAACGGCCCGCGTGCAAAGCACACGGGCCGCTGGTATCGAAATCCCAACTTAGCTGAGTATGCGGGATCACGTCAACCGTCTTTTTTCGTCTTCCATCCCTGATGAGAAAGTCTGGAGACGGCTGGAGTGAACCCGACAGTCAGAGGGGCAAGAAAAACAGATTCCGGCTGCAATTACCTGTAGTTTTCCCTGGCTAAAGAATTGGTTGTGTCTTTCGTGTTGACCACGGAGTTTATGGCAGGAAGAGCGAAGCTGGCCGGAAGGAGAAAGCGGAAGGATTTATCTACGCGAAGGCGATGGCTTAGACGCTGTCGCGGTGAGTCCCAGACTTCGCAGCCGGTCGCGTGCTTGCTGTGCCTCAAGCGATTTAGGATAGCGGGCGATCAGAGCGCGCAGCTCTCGAACTCCGGCATCTCGCTGGTCCAGCTGCAGCAGTGCATAACCCTTCTTCAACTGGGCGGCTGCGGCCTTGTTTCCGCTGGGATACTGCTCCAGCACTTTGTCATAGTCCTGCGCAGCCTGCTGGTAGTTCCCATTTCGGTATTCAATGTCCGCTAAGTAGTATTGCGCATTTCCTGCCAGGTCGGTGTTGCCGTAGTACTTGATGTAGTCGCTGAACTCCTGGCTGGCAAGGGGGTACTTGCCGCCGTTGTAATCGCTCAGCGCCTGGTTGTAGAGCACGTCGGGCGGCGGCGCCTGAGGCTGCTGCGGCTGCGTAGCCTGTCCAGGCTGGCCGGGTTGACCACCCGGCGGGGCAGACTGCAGATTTTGCTGCGCTGCGGCCATGTCATCGAGCTGCTTGCTGATCTTCGCCATGCGCGCTTTGAGCTCGTCCACCGAGTCGTGCAGCGACTGCACCTGGGCCGACACTTGATCGACCTTGCCGCCCTGGTCCGTCGTCGAAGTCTGCAGCGAGTGTGAAATCGCATCCAGCGAATTGGAGAGGCGGTTCAGTGTGTCGGTGTTTTGCTCGAGCAGGCTGCGCATGGCGCCGAAGCGCTCGTCATTGGCCTGCTGGAGGCGTTGAACCTGATCGGCCAGCTGCTGCACCTGCGTTTGCAGCGCGATCATGTCTTTGTTCGCTGCGAACGCCGGGAAAGAGAGCGCGAGGGCTAGGGCGCTTGCACAAAGGAATTGAAGATTGTGTTTCATAAACATATGCCTGTCTCACCGTAAAGCATGAGTTAGCTGCTGGCTGCGGTGCAGCCAGCAGCGAGTAGCCGCCAGCTCTTCTATTGTCCCGCGAGCACCAAATGCGCGCGGCGATTCTCCTGCCAGCACTGCTCGTTCGACTCGGTGCAAAACGGTTTTTCTTTGCCATAGCTAATTGTGTTCAGCCGGTTTGCCGATACACCTGCCGAGACCAACGCCTGCTTGGCAGACTGCGCGCGGCTGTCGCCCAGCGCCATGTTGTATTCGGTCGAACCGCGCTCGTCGCAGTGTCCCTCGATCGTAATCTTCCAATTCGGGTGCTGATTGAGGAACTGCGCATCAGCCTGCAAAATCGACGCGTCCTGCTGGCGAACCTCGAAGCTGTCGTAATCGAAGTACGCATCTTTGACATCGCGATCAAACAATTGCTGGTCAGTGAGCGATGGCGGCTGCTCCTGCTGCTGAACCGGCTGCGGTCGTGTGACGGTCACGCGCGCGGATGCGTCCTGCGTTCCTCCCGGTCCGGTCGCGGTAAGCCGATACGTCGTCGAATCCGTAGGCGTCACAGTCTGTGAGCCGTTGCCTTGCACTTTGCCGATCCCTTCAATCGAGACGTCCGTTGCATTCTCCGTCTGCCATGTCAGCTGCGTCGGTTGTCCTGCGTTCACGGTCGACGGATTTGCCGTAATCGACGCCGTAGGTGCGGGCGGCGGCGGTGGTGGTGGTGGGGGCGTTACCGGTTTGGGGTGTTTGCAGCCGGCAACGGCCAGCAGTAGAGACATTGCCGCGATCGTCGCCGCACGCCTCGTTATCGCATGAATGCAGGGGTGGTTCTTCACTTTCTCCTCCGAATGATTTCGTAATGTGTAATTTCGCAATTGGAAAAAGGCGCGGACTCGCATCAATTACCAATTAGGAAATTGCGAAATTACCAATTTCGTTCACTTCCAGCTCCAATTCGGCTGCGTATTCTGTCCCGAGTGGGTTAACTGATGCTGCTCGGTACCGTCGGCGAGCATGCTCCATATCTCGGTCTGTCCCGTGCGGCTCGATTGAAATACGATATGCCGTCCATCGGGCGACCATGAAGGAAAGTCGTTGTTGCCGGCATCGTGAGTCAGCTGTGACCACGACTTGTCGGCTACATACATGATGTAGATGTCCTGCCCTCCGGGAATCCCCGGGCCATAGTTACGCTTCCACGCGAAGGTAAGCCATTGCCCATCGGGCGACCATGAGGGAGAGACGGCATAGCCGCCGTCGGTCATGCGCTGCACGTTGGCGCCGTCTGATTCCATAGTGTATATCTGCGGCAAACCGGTACGGCCGCTCACCCAGGCAATCTGGGCTCCCGTTTTGGGATTCCACACCGGTGAAACATCGGGCCCATGGGCCTGAGTCACCCGCTTGATGTCTCCTCCGTCGGCCGTCGAGACGTAAATCTCCGGATCGCCCGTCCGCGAAGAAGAGAAAGCCAAATGAAGGCCGTCCGGGGCCCAGGCGGGCGAGATCGTCGTGCCTCCAATGGTCGGAAATGAGATCAAACGATTCAGATCAAAGGAGTACATGCGAATGTTTACTCCGCGTTTGCCCAGCTCGACGAAGGCAACCCGCGAACTGTCAGGAGAGATTCGCGGAGACAGAGCGACGCTGCCGAGGTGCGTGATCTGGTGCTCGCCGTACCCGTCGTAGTCCATCATCCAGATTTCTTTCGTGCCGGTGCGTGTGCTGACGAAGACGACCTTGCTTTCGGCAATGCCGGGAATTCCGCCGCCGAGGCGGAAGATAATTTCATCGGCGAAGCGGTGCGCGATAAGGCGAGCGTTGTCCTGCGTCGCATCTTCCCGATACTGCTTTCCGAGCACCTGCGGCGCGACCGTATTCTTCACGTCATAGAGCCAGCCGTACACGGCCATCGACCCATTGCTGACCCCAAGATTTCCAAAGGCGAGCATCGCGGCATTGGTCGGAGGATTTCCCCAGGCATCGAGCTTTACATCCTGGGGGCTGCCTGGCGATTCCAGCGGGTTAAAGCTCTTCGAAACTACGTCGAAAATTCCGGCATTCTGCAAATCGGAAAACAATACCTGATTGAACGTAGTCAGAAGCGCGCCGTTGCCGGGATCTGCCGTTGCCGCCTTGAAGTCGGCGACAGCTATGCGGACCTTTTCCACTCCATTGACGACGATGCCTTTGAACTTGTCATTTTGGGAATGCGCACTGGCAGGAATGATGACAAACGAAAGCAAAACCAGCAAGTACTGGGAATATCTTCGCAGCATAAGGCTTTGTGGGTTGAGGTACCGGGCCTCGGGCTCCCACACGTTTCAGAATAACGCATCACCTGCGCTTGGCATCGGCAATGTACAAATTGACTAACCTCCTTTATTCGGCGCATTCGCGGGTGGCGAGCGTGCGCCATGTGTGCTAACGTCGCGCTCATGCAGAGCGGCGAGGGCACCCAATCCAGTCCACAATTTGAGACAGCGGAATTTCCATCCGCACAGGGCGGCAATGTCTGCTTTGTTTGTCATCAGCCGGTTTCCGGCACCTACTATCGAGTGAACTCGCGCATGGCATGCGCGGCTTGTACCGAGCGCCTGCGCAATTCCCTTCCAAAAGACAGTCATGCGGCTTTTGTACGGGCTGTCTTGTTCGGTGCCGCGGCGGCAATCGCCGGCCTCGCGCTTTATGCGATGGTCGGAATTGTGACCGGTTTGATGATCGGGTATGTATCACTCGCCGTCGGATGGCTCGTCGGGAAAGCGATGATGAAGGGCTCCGGCGGACTAGGCGGTCGTCGATATCAGATTGTTGCCGTGCTCTTCACTTATGCAGCGGTTTCCATGGCGGCGATTCCTATCGGCATCGCTGAGTACATGAAAGAAAAGAAGCCGCAGCAGGGGATTGCGCGGGGTCAAGGAACCTCGACTCCCGGTGAAGGCGGGCAGCCGGAGGCGGGCCAAGGAGCTGCGGATTCGCAAAGGCCGGCAGACTCTTCTGATCAGAATGTGCGCCTCGCTCGCAAACCGAGTATTGCGTCCGCGATGGGATATCTGGCGCTCATGGGCCTCGCGTCTCCATTCATGGAACTGGCTTCGGATTCCTTTCATGGACTGATTGGCCTCGTGATCCTGCTCGTCGGCGTGCGCATCGCCTGGCAACTCACTCGTGGAAGGCCGCCCTTGGTCGTCGATGGCCCGTTCTGAGCCTGGGGGTGGAGTACGGCAGGAATGAGCACCAGCACTCCCCAGCTGATTCGAAACTGCCCTCGTTGCGGGCAGGAGTTGACCCTCAATGCGCTGGTCTGCGGTACTTGCAGCGCCTTAGTTCATAGCGAGCAGCTCACGCGTGTTTCCCGCGACGCCAAGTTTCTTGAACAACAGGGCCAGCTTCTTCAAGCGCGAGATCTCTGGCTAAGTGCACTGCCGCTGCTGCCTCAGAATTCGAGTCAGGCAACCTGGATTCGTGACCACGCCCGCGAACTCGAGCAGGACGCGGCTCGCGTTCAGGGCCATCCCCAGAGCCAGCAATGGGCGCGCAAGCTAGGACCGGCAGGGCCTATCGCAGTGGTGCTGGCAAAAAGCAAAGCGCTCCTTGCACTCCTCAAGCTTAATTTCTTGTTCAGCTTGGCCGGATTTATCGCCGTTTACTGGGCCCTGTGGGGCGCGAAGTTCGGCATTGGCTTTGCCGTCCTGATTCTGCTCCACGAGATGGGCCACTTCATTGACATCAAGCGCCGAGGGCTGCCGGCGGACATGCCGGTCTTCCTGCCAGGTCTGGGAGCTTATGTCCGCTGGCGCGCGCTGGGAGTCAGCGCTGAAACCAGAGCTGAAGTCAGCCTGGCCGGACCGCTTGCGGGACTACTCTCCGCCGCGGGTTGCGCAGTCATTTACCTGAAGACTGGAGGAGGATTGTGGGCTGCTCTGGCCCGGTCGGGAGCTTGGTTGAATGCCATGAACCTGATTCCTGTGTGGGTGCTGGATGGTGGACAAGCCGCCGGGATCCTCAGCAAAATGGAGCGCCTGATCCTCCTCACCGGATGCCTGGTTCTCTGGCTGTTCCTCAGAGAAAACATCTTCTTTCTAGTGGCACTTGGAGCCGGGTGGCGGCTCTTCACCAAGGACATGCCAGAAACGGGAAGTCCAAGAATTCTGGTGTATTTCCTGATCGTACTCACCGGACTAGGGTTGGTGATGCGCTTCGTTCCGGGCGAGGGCTTTGGACGCTAACCCGCGCAGCCAACTCTCTGAGCAGAGATGGTGTGACGTGTTAATGATTTAGATTCAATCGCGCCATGGCCTCATTTGACGCGTGCTCTCAGCGCTTGTTATATTCGTATGGTTCCGCGAGTCAGTCTAGTTCTTCTAGAGCGGTAAAGCTTTAGTTCGAATCGGCTGTCCTGGGCTGTTGATTGGACAGCATCCTCGCTGACGATGCCTGCGCTGCCTTCTCCCAAGAGGGATATGCAGGCCGGGAATGACGAAACGGATCGCCTGAGCTAAATCCTTGGCGACACCGTCGGCATTCAACCCAAGGACGACCAAATCCTCGCCCCCGCATCGCGGACGCGCGAGAGTATGACTGCGCTCGACGCGGTCAGCCCTAATGAAGCGTTTTGATGGCACGGGCCAAGTCTCGCTACGCCGGGGGCCTGTGCTTAGGACAAAAGTCACAGTCTGCCTGCGAGCGGCTGGGCACGAACAGAAATCAGGAGTGAAGCTTGCCGACATTCAATCAGCTTGTGCGCCGAGGGCGAACGCAGCCCAAGTACAAGACAGCCAGTCCGGCATTACAAGAGTCGCCGCAGCGGCGTGGAGTTTGCACTCGCGTTTATACCCAGACGCCAAAGAAGCCGAACTCGGCTCTGCGCAAAGTCGCTCGCGTGCGCCTGACCAACGGCATTGAAGTTACGACCTACATCCCGGGCATTGGCCACAATCTGCAGGAGCACTCGATTGTTCTCATCCGCGGAGGCCGTGTGAAGGACCTTCCCGGCGTTCGTTATCACGTGGTCCGAGGAACGCTCGATACCGTAGGCGTGGCCAACCGCAAGCAAAGCCGCTCAAAATATGGAGCCAAGAGGCCGAAGGCCTGAAAAAGAAGTTCTGATTTAGAGGATTTTCGAAGACATGCCGCGTAAAGGACACATTGCGAAGCGCGAAGTAGCCGCTGATCCGATCTACAACTCGACCCTCGTCACAAAATTTGTGAACTCGATGATGTGGCAGGGGAAGAAGAGCACGGCCCAATCGATCTTTTACAAGTCGATGAAGAACCTGGAGCAGAAGGGCGGGGACGAGGCTCTAAAGCTCTTCAAGAAGGCAGTCGAGAACTGCAAGCCGCTGCTCGAAGTGAAGACTCGTCGCGTAGGCGGCGCCAACTATCAGGTGCCGGTCGAAGTCAATCCCGACCGCCGCACTTCGCTGGCGATCCGCTGGCTGATCACTTACGGGCGCTCGCGAGCAGAAAAGGGAATGATCGACAAGCTCACGAACGAGCTGCTCGATGCCGCCAATGGCCGCGGCGCGGCGATTAAGAAGAAGGAAGATGTCCACCGCATGGCGGAAGCCAACAAGGCGTTTGCGCATTATCGGTGGTGAGGATATTTCGCGATTTTGTGATTGTGTAATTTCGTAATTTTCAGTTCACGAAATCTCGAAATTACCAAATTAGGAACGAGTTTCAGGTTTCCAGAAAGATTAGTTATTGTGCCCAGACAGGTCCCATTAGAGCGTTGTAGAAACATCGGCATCATGGCCCACATCGATGCCGGCAAGACTACTACGACCGAACGCATCCTTTTTTATACCGGCATCACTCACCGCATCGGCGAGGTGCACGAAGGCACCGCCACGATGGATTGGATGGAGCAGGAGCAGGAGCGCGGCATCACGATTACGTCCGCTGCCACCACATGCTTCTGGCGGGACATCCGCATCAACATCATCGATACCCCGGGTCACGTTGATTTCACAGCTGAAGTCGAGCGCTCGTTGCGCGTGCTGGATGGCGCAGTTGCCTGCTTCGACGCCGTGCATGGCGTTGAGCCGCAGTCGGAGACGGTATGGCGCCAGGCCGATAAATACGGCGTGCCGCGTATTTGCTTCATCAACAAGATGGACAAGATGGGGGCCGATTTTGAACATGCCATCGACACCATCCGCAAGCGTCTTAATGCCCGCCCAGTAGCCATTCAGATTCCCATCGGACAAGAAGCGAATTTCAAAGGCGTCGTTGACATCATCCAGATGAAGGCGATTCTGTGGAAGGACGAGACCATGGGAGCCGAATATGTGGTCGAATCCGTCCCCGCCGATCTGCAAAAGAAAGCGGAAGCTTTTCGCATGCAGCTGGTCGAGTCGGTCGCCGAAAACGACGACGAGATGCTGCATAAGTTTCTCGAAGGTGAGGAGATCAGCGCCGAGGAGCTGAAGAAGTCGCTGCGCAAGAGCGTGATCGGCATGAAGCTGTTCCCGGTCATCTGCGGAACCGCATTCAAGAACAAAGGCGTGCAGACGCTGCTCGATGCGGTCGTCGATTACCTCCCGTCGCCGGTGGATATTCCGCCGACAGAAGGCACAGATCCTGACAATCCGGAGAAAGTTCTGCATCGCAAAGCCGACGACAGCGAGCCATTCTCCGCGCTGGCTTTCAAGATCATGGCCGACCCGTTCGTCGGGCAGCTCACCTTCATCCGCGTTTACTCCGGTCATCTCAAGACTGGCGACTCAGTCTTCAACACCACCAAGGGCAAGACAGAGCGCATTGGGCGTTTGCTCAAGATGCACGCCAACAAACGCGAAGAGATTACAGAGATCTACGCCGGCGACATCTGCGCCTGCGTCGGCCTGAAGAACGTGACGACCGGCGACACGATCTGCTCGGAAAAATCTCCTATTCGGCTCGAATCGATTGAGTTTGCCGCTCCGGTGATCTCGGTGGCCGTCGAACCGAAGACCAAGGGCGACCAGGAAAAAATGGGCATGGCGCTCAATCGCCTCGCCCAGGAAGATCCCACGTTCAAGGTTCATACGGATCCCGATTCGGGACAGACGATCATCAGCGGCATGGGCGAGCTTCACCTCGAGATCATCGTCGACCGCATGATGCGCGAGTACAAGGTCGAAGCCAATGTTGGCAAGCCGCAGGTGGCGTATCGCGAAACCATTCGCAAGCCGTCGGAAGGCGAAGGCAAGTTCATCCGCCAGACCGGCGGTTCCGGCAACTACGGCCATGCCAAGGTCAAGCTCGAACCCAATCCGGGAAAGGGATACGAGTTCGTCAACGACATCGTTGGCGGTGTGGTTCCGCGGGAGTACATCAAGCCGATCGATCAGGGCATTCGTGAAGCGCTGCTGGGCGGCGTGCTCGCCGGCTACGAAGTCGTCGATGTAAAAGCGACTCTGTACGACGGCAGCTACCACGAAGTTGATTCGAATGAAATGGCCTTCAAGATTGCGGGCTCTCTGGCATTCAAGGATGCGGCAAGGAAGGCAAGCCCGGTGCTGCTCGAGCCGATGATGTCGGTCGAGGTCGTAGTTCCGGAAGAGTACATGGGCACGATTATCGGCGACCTGAACTCGCGCCGCGGACGCATTGAAGGCATGGAGCATCGTGCCGGTTCGCAAGTAATCAAGGCCAACGTCCCGCTGAGCGAGATGTTCGGCTACGCGACCCACATGCGCTCGTCAACGCAGGGACGCGCAACTTACTCAATGCACTTCAACCGGTATGAAGAGGCACCCCGGTCGGTCTCCGAAGAGATCATCGCCAAGGTGCAGGGTAAAAGCGCAGCGAGCAAGTGAGCGCAAACAGATTTCAGCTTCGGAGCTTCGCAGCTTCGTGGCTTAGGAGCTTAAGCAATGGCGAAAGAGAAATTTGACCGCAGCAAGCCGCACGTGAACGTGGGGACGATCGGGCACATTGATCACGGCAAGACGACGTTGACGGCGGCGATCACCAAGGTGCTGTCGAAGCACAATCCGAAGATCCAGTTCCGCTCGT